>DASRAT010000386.1:0-3637 GCA_035638015.1 Gemmataceae bacterium
TCGCATCCGGGTGGTCGATGTGACCACGGGCGAGGTGACGACGCTGAATTTGCAGGGGGTTGAGGCGCCGAAGGTGGCCGAGGTGAAGAAGTAATAAGGACGAGCGGCGGGGTTCATCCCCGCCGGGACGCTCAATGTATACCCGCACAAATGTCAGGGATGAACCATGAAGCGTAATTTCTCCCTGTTGAAGATTAGTGTTTTGTTGACAATAGCCGCCCTGGTGGTGGTTTGGGTCGTCGCGCAGCCCGCGTTCACGCAGGGGCAACGTGATCCGTTTGACAAGGCCAATGAGGAAAAGATTGATCCGTTTCATGTGCTGAAACAGGCGCCGGCGATTGACATCAAAATGGATGGCAAGCAGCCGCCCAAAACGGATAATGTTAAACCACTGCCGGTTGCCAAGAATCCGCTGGCCGAACGCATCACTTTTGACGTGGCGATTTCGCCCAGCGAAGCCAAACGCGGGCAGCTAGTAAGGGTTACCGTCACCGGCGTGCCAGCCCAAGGCTGGCACACCTACGGAATGACTCTGATTGCCCCGGGTCAATATCCCTCCGTGTTCATCGTGGAAAACACTCCAGGGTTGGTCCCATTAGGCCCCATCACGGAAACCCCAGCGCCGACGCCAGGCAAACCCACGGACGGCAACAGGACTTGGGAACACGACGGCAAGTTCACCTGGGCGTTTGACGTATTGGTGACCAACGATGCCAAAATCGGTCCGACGGCGTATCCGTTTGCCGTGGACGTCCAGGTTTGCGACAAGAGTTGCATTTTTGGGAAAGTCCCGCTGATAGCCGGTTTGACCGTCTTGCCTGGCGATGTCGTGCCGATCACTGCTGAGATTAACAAACGCGCTCAAGAGAAATTCCCGCCGCCGCCCGAGTTCAAGATTCCCGAAGGCAGCACGGGCAAGACCGGCGAGCCAACGTCAGTTGCCAAAAGTGCCGGCCTGCCTGAAGACTACCAAGGCAGCATCGACCGGATCAAAAAGCAGATCAAGCAATCAACCGTCAAAAAGGGCGACGATGCCGTTGGCAAGCCGGCGGAAGACTTAATGGCCTTCGTCCTGGCGGGTATGTTTTGGGGTTTCATTTCACTGGTCACGCCCTGCGTTTTTCCGATGATCCCCATCACGGTCAGCTTCTTCCTGAAGCAATCGGAAAAAGAGCACCACAAACCGGTGACAATGGCACTGGTCTATTGTGGCACGATTGTGGGCGTATTGACGGTTGCCGCCGTCGCCTTGTTGCAGTTTTTCCAAATGTTAAGCATCAATCCTTTGATGAACTTTGGATTGGGTTTGCTATTTGTATTTTTCGCTTTGAGTCTTTTTGGCATGTATGAAATTGAACTGCCGTCATTCATGGCGCGGTTTACCTCGGAGAGGGAAAGCCGCGGCGGCATGGTGGGCACCATCTTCATGGCGCTGACCTTCACCATTATAAGTTTCGCGTGCGTGGCGCCGTTTCTCGGCGGCTTTGGCGGCACGGCGGCCCACACCACCAGGCCATTCTGGCACACCATCCTTGGTGGGCTCGCCTTTTCCGTAACCTTCGCCGCGCCTTTCTTTGTTTTGGCCATGTTTCCGACACTCCTTCGCGCGATGCCCAAGAGCGGAGCGTGGTTGAACAGCGTCAAGGTCGTGATGGGGTTCCTGGAATTAGCGGCCGCGTTCAAGTTTTTCCGTGCCGGCGAATTGCGGCTTTTGCCCACGCCGACGTTGTTTACGTTTGACTTGGTGCTGGGTTTGTGGGTTGCCATCTGTTTGCTTTGCGGTTTGTACCTTATTGGACTTTATCGGCTCCCACACGACAGCCCGGTGGAACACCTGAGCGTTCCACGGTTGCTTTTCAGCTTCGTTTTTCTAGGCTTGGGTCTCTATCTGCTTCCCGGCTTGTTTGTCAAAACTGGGGAGGATGAGCAACCGCGCCCTGACGGCGTGGTCTATGCCTGGGTAAACGCCTTTTTGCTGCCGGATTCCAAAGATGAGTTGTGGGCGGGCAACCTGGAGGATGCGATTGCGCAAGCGCGCGATTACCGGCAACGCACGGGAAAAACGAAATTGATTTTTGTCGATTTCACTGGCGTTAATTGCCCCAATTGCAGATTGAATGAAGGCAGTGTTTTCACCAAATATGAGATTCGGCAGTTACTCAAACAATATATCTTGGTGCGAATGTACACGGATACCGTTCCTGTTGTTTACTACTCTCCAGATGACAGAACGAAAGTGTCAAATGATCGCCGCGTGAAAGATGCGAATATCAACATGGATTTCCAGTTTGAGGTGTTCCAATCCAGGCAGCGCCCGCTGTACGCGATCTTGGAGCCACGGATTGACAACACAATCCAGGTTGTCGGCATGTACGATGAAGGCGCGATCAACAGCGTTTCCGAGTTTGCTCAGTTTTTGAGCAAACCGCAGCAAAAGGTGGCCGCCACTGTCGCATCCCGCTAAACCCGCGCTCCGCGTCGCGGCTAAACTTTGGGGAGGTCCCCATGCGTCGCCTGTTAATTCCCGCTATTATCCTCGCGGTTCTCTCTACACCGGTGGCCTACAGCGGTGACAAAACACCCCAGCCCGTCCGTTACGGCCGCCCCGTTACTGCCACGCCCGCGCCCGCATTACACCGCACTTCCATCGCCTTTTCGCCCGACGGCAAGAAATTAGCCTGGCTGCACACCCTCCCCGAAAAGGCGCCCAATGACGGCGGCAGTCTGCTGATTCACCTTTGGGACCTGGACAAGAAGATTCCCCTCGTCGAGATGAAGCCCGCCAATGAGTTCACTTATGCGTCCTCGCCGATTCGGTTCACGCCCAATGGCCGCATGCTGGTCGCGGGTTGTTTTCAGCTGGCCACCGAGCATGAGGAGCTGGCCAAGCCGGGCACGGTTGTCAAAAACAGCGTCCGCGTTTGGCTGGTGGCCAGCGGCCGCGAGTTGCCAGTGATGAAACGCGAGGACGGCACGATCCAGGATTCCTGGCAAACGGTTGCCATTGGCAGCGACGGCCTGGCGATGGTTGCCGTCAACAGCAAGGGCGGCCGCGTGTGGACGCTGCCCGAGGGCGAGGTGGGCCGCAGCATCAACATCGAGGCGGCAGATAAGTTGATTTTGTCGCCCGACGGCAAGCAAGTCGCCGGCACGGCGAAAGATACGTCGGTCCGCGTTTGGTCTACCGAGGATGGCAAGGAACTTGCCAAACTTGCAGAAAACGGCCGGCCTCTTGGGTTTTCGCCGGACGGCAAACAACTGGCGTCGCTGCACGAGGACAAGATTGTTCTGTGGGAAACAGACAAAGGTAAGCAACTTTGGAGCATGCCCGCCAAGTTCGGCAAGGGCGAACCGCGTTTTGACTTTTCCCCGGACGGTAAGCGCTTTGCCTGGAACGAAGACGGCAAGATTACGGTTGCCGACCCGGCGACCGGCAAAGCGGTGATGACACTCAAGGGCGACGCCGGGCCTATCACCTTTTCGCCGGACAGCCGCCGGTTGGCGCTGGCTTGCCCGGACGGCACGGCGCTGGTGTGGGACCTGCAATCTTCAAAAACCAAGTGAGCCGGCCGCGATAAATCGATTTTTTTCCCGCCACGCAGCACTTTTCTCCGTTACAATTCATTAGTTATGCCCT
>DASRAT010000387.1:0-18918 GCA_035638015.1 Gemmataceae bacterium
GTCCGGCAACGGTGATGCCCTCGCTGTTAGTGAGATAAATCAGCTTGACGGCGTTGAGCGCCTGAGCCACTTCTACAGCCACGGCATCCGAATTAAGGCGATAGGTATTGCCCTCGCCGTCAATGCCCAGAGGCGGAATGACAGGGATGACATCGTGTTCCATCAAAGCCCGTAACAATTCCACGTCAATGCGATCCACCTTGCCGGTGTGCTGGTGATCGACACCTTGAAGAATGCCCGCGGGATGGGCAACGACGGCGTTGGTGCAACCTCCACGCAAATCGGTGGCGGACAGACCTTCCAGAATTTCATGGGTCACGCGGTTGGCGGCGTTAAGCGCCAGTTGCAGCGTGGCGAAATCAGTGACGCCGGTGCCGTCGAGATTGCTGGCAGTTTGCCCCGTCTCCTGGGCGAGCCGTAGAATTTGATGGCTGGTGCCGTGAACCAGGGCGACCTCGACGCGAAGGCTGCGGAGCAAGACGATATCGAGCAGGAGATTGCGAAAATTCTCCTCCTCGACAACGGCTCCGTCAAGAGCGATGACGAAGGTCTTGTCGCGGTATTTGGGCACGTAGCGAAGGATCTCACGCAAGTCGGCCAGTCGCAGCATGGCAGGCAATCTCCGAAACAGAGTGTGTCACGGCATTGTACACAATAGACGCGGCCGATAAAAAGTGGTGAGTGGCGAGTGACGAGTGGCGAGCCGAGCGGCGTAAGCCGCCGGGCAACCGGGAGTATCTCCATAATGGCAGAAAAAGTCGTGATCATCGGTTCTGGACCCGCAGGCTGGACGGCGGCGATTTACGCGGCCCGGGCCAACTTGGAGCCGCTGGTTTTCGAAGGGGCCGTCACCCAGGAAAACAGCGAAAAAGGCACGCTGCCATTGGGCCAATTGAACCTCACCACGGAGGTCGAGAATTTTCCAGGCTGGCCGCATGCCGATGTTGGCGCGTTGCAGCAATTCTCGCAATCGGCACTGCCGCCGGAGCGTTATGGCGTTCTTTCGCATTTTTACACTGGCAAAAACGCCCACACCGGCAAGCGCTCGGCCATTGGCCCCGAACTGATGGAATATATGCGCCAGCAGGCGGCGAACTTCGGCACTCGCATCGTCACCGACGACATCGTCAAAGTCGATTTCAAAAAACATCCGTTCACAGTCACGTCCCTGGAGGGCAAAACGGTCGATGCCCTGAGCGTGATCCTCGCAACGGGCGCCCGCGCCAATTATCTCGGCTTGCCGTCAGAGGATCGCTTCAAGAACAACGGCGTCTCGGCGTGCGCCGTCTGCGATGGGGCACTGCCACGTTTTCGCAACAAACCGCTCGTGGTCATTGGCGGCGGCGACTCTGCGGTCGAGGAAGGCACCTATCTCACCAAATTCGCCAGCACCGTCTACATGGTCCATCGCCGCGATCAATTGCGGGCCAGCAAAATCATGCAAAAACGGGCATTGACGAATTCCAAGATCACCATGAAATGGAACCACCAGCTCGACGAGGTTCTGGGCTCCGACGCCAAAGGCGTCACCGGCGCCCGCCTCAAAAGCACGGTCGATGGCAAAACTGAAGAAGTGGAAGCCAGCGGCGTTTTCCTGGCGATTGGGCACACGCCGAACACCGATTTTTTGGGCGGCCAGTTGGAGCTTAACGAAAAGGGCTACATCAAGTGGGTGAAGGCGGCCCGGACCAACACCAGCATTGACGGCGTTTTCGCCGCCGGCGACGTCGCGGATGATTATTACAAGCAAGCGGTCACGGCCGCGGGGACGGGGTGCATGGCGGCGCTGGATGCGGAGCGGTGGCTGGCGGAGAAGGGGCATCACTAAAGTTTAGCCGCGACGCGGAGCGGATCGCGTTACGTGTACCCCGCGCTCCGCGTCGCGGCTAAACGTCACCGCACTTTCTTCACCCGCGGCAAATCAAACCAAACTTGATCGATCACCGCCATCTCCTCCTCGTCAAGTTTCATCTTCACCGCCGGCAAACTCTGTTCCAGCTGCTCCGGCTTACTGGCCCCAACAATCGCCGACGTGATCCCCGGTTGCGCCAGCATCCAGGCCACCGCAACCTGCACCAACGGCTTTCCACGTGGCTCAAAAAACTTCGCCAGATGTTCAACCGCCTCGAATTGCACGTGCTGCCAATAGCGTTCGCGGTAAAGATCACCCGTTTTTCCAAGCGAAAAGCGCCCGCTTTCCGGTTTTGATTCCGCTGACGTGCCGCGATAACGCCCGGTTAACACGCCACCCGCCAGCGGATTGAACGCAATCACGCCGATCCCTTGATCGCGGCACAGCGGTAACAATTCCGTCTCGATGTCGCGAAAGAGTAGATTGTAACGGGGTTGCAAGCAATCAAAACGGGCCAAACCCTGACGTTCGCTGATGCCCAGCGCTAACGCCAATTGCCAGGCGGGATAGTTGGAGCAGCCAATGTAACGAACCTTTCCCGAGCGCACCAGGTCGTCAAAGGCTCGCAAGGTTTCATCCAGTGGCGTCTCGGGATCAGGAAAGTGCGTTTGATAAAGGTCGATGTAATCGGTCTTCAGTCGCCGCAAACTGGCGTCAATGGAATGCATGATGTGCCGCCGCGACAGGCCTTCGTCGTTCACTTCCGGGCCGCTGCGCAGCCGGCATTTGGTGGCCAGGACGAACTTGTCGCGCTTCTTTTGCAGCCAATTGCCAATGATCTCTTCACTGCGGCCCTGGGTTTCCAGCGACATTGGCACGGGATAAACGTCGGCGCAATCGAGAAAGTTGACGCCAAACTCGGCCGCTTTGTCGAGAATGGCAAACGATTGTTTTTCGTCGCACTGATGCCCGAAGGTCATGGTGCCCAGGCAGATTTCGGAAACTTTGAGGCCGGTGCGGCCAAGACGGCGGATTTGCATGCAATGCTTTCAAAGAAGAACAGATCATAGATTTCGGCGACACTCAATAACTCGCGGAAGTGGTCATGTTCACTCATTGCGTGGGCGGCAGCTCCAGGGGTCCCCTCAACGGCACTGGAAACTGCTCCCAGGCCACCTGATATGTTGTCTCCAGTGGACATGGCACGTACCGCTGCGCCGTCAAAAAAACAGGCATGTCCGGCAACGGATCACCGACCGCACACGGCTCGATATATCCCACAATTTCCGTTCCGGCCGAGTACGCTGCCACGGTCAGCGGCTTATCAGGCGGCAGCACAAACGGCTCGTCGTGCAAACGGTCCCAAATTACTTTGTGCATGCCCTGCGGGTCGCGCTTACTGGGAGGAAACAGATCCACAATCAACAAATGGAGGCCGGCATGCAGAAACTCGACCGCCTTGCGGGCAAACGCTCGGACCGCATGACGGCTATCCTTGTTTCCCGGGGAGACGATCTCGACCATTGACACCACGTCTCCGTCAGGATGGCGAATGGTAACGCGATTTGCCTTGCGGGCATAGCTTCCCGCTTCTGTACGCGCTACAATCCGGGCCTTTGGCGGATGGACATCCAACGCCAATCCCCCTGACGCGGGACTGGAAGTCGAATTCAATTCGAGGGTGATTACGTCGGGTTCAGGTCCACCCGTTTGTTGCTCAACCATTGCGAAATAGCCTGGGGGCAAACGGCCCAAGTTAAGGCTGTTGCAGATCGCAACCGTCCACTTTTGATGGAAATCGTGAAAACGATTTGATCGAACACGGGTCCAGTCGTGAATGGGCATGGCGAATTGCTCCCAATTCAAATGCCGTCAACAAACGGCCTTCAACGCATTCTACCAGACTAACATTCAGTCGGCTGCGCAAGTGGCTTGCCGTGTTCCCCAGCAGAGAAACCGTATTGCCAATTGACGCCGCTAACTTGCTGCCGTAGCTTGGCTGCTGTTGTTGATTCCGCATTGTTCGCCGTTGTTTAGCACCAATTTCTATGACCACCCCTGTCTGGCTCCGCCCCGCGGATTGTGCCCTTCTTCATGGCGACGCCGATGCCGTCGATTCGGTGGCGCTGCGCCTGGTTCAGCGGCTCCTGGAAATTCCCCTCAACAAACAGGGCAGCGAGGCGCTTGCCAAGGCGGCCCTGGAAGAAATTGCCAGTGCCGTGCGGGCGGAGCAGGTCGCGATTCTGGAAGCCACGCCGCAATGGGCGCCGCGCTGGCTTTATTCGCGGCGACCAGCGCGGGGTAATGATAACTGGCCAAAGCCACTTTTAGGTGAAGTGCTTGACCGCGAGGCGGCTGTAGCAGTTCCGCCGGGCGGCAACGCCGCCGGCTCTCCAGCTTTGCTCGCGGTGTGCTTGGGATACCGGGAACGCGCCAATCGAGCACTCGTCATTGCACGGCCCGGCGAAGAGTTTCAGCGTTTGGAGTTGGAATATGGTCTCACGGCGGGCTATTACCTTGGTTTGGCCCTTGAAGCGGCGCGGATCTTCGATGAACAGAAAGAAGGCCATGAACGACTGCAAGCCTTGGTTGCCATCGGCCAACAGCTGGTCGAACAGCGCGAGACAGTGCCGCTTTTGGAGCACATCGCCGAGCAGGCTGTGAAGTTGCTGCGTTGCGAGCGGGCCAGCATTTTCCTTTGGGACCAGGCACGCAAAGAACTGGTCGGCCGGCCAGCGCTGGGTTTGCCCAATGGCGAATTACGTTTGGCGGATGACGTTGGCGTCGTGGGCAAGGTTCTCCGCAGCGGCGAGCCTGAGCAAGTGGATGATGTTCGTGCCGATGCGGACTGGAATTCCAAGGTGGATACGCAATCGGGTTTCCAAACCCGCAGCCTTTTGTGCGTGCCGATGGTTGATGCGGCCGGCACGCGTGTCGGCGTGTTCGAGGTCATGAACAAAAAAACGGGCAAGTTCAGCCAGGCGGATGTCGAGACCTTGCGAGCCTTGGCGAGTCAGACGACCGCAGCCGTGCAAAATGTCCGCGAGCGTGAATCGCTGATGCGCAGCAACGCCGAGCATGAAGGCCAGGCCCGCAAGGGGGCCCTGATCATCGGCGAATCGACAGCCATCAAGGCGCTGCGTGAAACGATTGAGCGCGTGGCTCGCACTGATCTGCCGGTGCTTATCCTCGGCGAAAGCGGCACTGGCAAAGACGTGGTCGCCCGCGCCATTCACTATTCCAGTTCGCGCCATCAACAGCCATTTATTCCCGTCAATTGCGCGGCCATTGCCGAAACGCTGCTGGAGAGCGAACTGTTTGGGCACGAAAAAGGAGCGTTTACCGATGCCCGCGAAACTCGAGCCGGCAAGTTCGAAGCGGCCTCGGGCGGCACGTTGTTCCTCGATGAAATCGGTGATCTCAGCGCCGGCGGTCAGGCCAAGCTCTTGCGTGTTCTTGAAGAAAAGGTGGTCTTCCGTGTCGGCGGCCATCAGCCGATTCCGGTTGATACGCGCATTGTCGCTGCTACCAATCGCAACCTTGCCGAATCAGTGCGGGCCGGCAAGTTCCGCGAGGATCTCTTTTATCGCTTGACCGTGGTCACGCTCGATCTGCCGGCCCTGCGTGAACGACGGGACGACATTTTGGTTCTCGCCGAGCATTTTCTGAAGCAGTTCTTCCGCGACGCGGGCCGCAAACCACTGAAAATGACCGCCGAAGCCAAGCGCAAATTGGAGCAACACAACTGGCCCGGCAATGTCCGCGAATTGCGCAATCTGCTTGAGCGCGTTGCCTATTTGTGTGCCGGCGACAAGGTGGACGTTGCCGACTTGGCGATCATCGTCCGGCCCTCTGGGAGCGCTGCCGAAAGCGATTACGCCGATCTGACCCTCAAGGATGCCACCGACAAGTTCCAGCACGATCACATCCAACGCGCCATAGAGCGCACCGGCAAAAACATAAGCGATGCCGCAAAATTGTTGGGGCTACATCGGCCGAATTTGTATCGCAAGATGCGTGATTTGGGGATGGAGACGTAGCACCGCATCCCACAATCTGGCGCTCACCGAAAAAACGTTGGATCAAATCGCCCGCCTTGGGGTAATTAATAGTGTAGACCGCCACCGCTACTTCCAGAGGAACCACGATGGCGACCAGCCGCCTGAGCGAGGTTGTTCAGCACTTGCGCAAAGTGGTCCTGCTGCGCGATGGCGGCGGGCTTAGCGACGGCCAACTCCTGGAAAGCTTTGTCGCCCACCGCGATGAGGATGCCTTTGCGGCTTTGGTTCGCCGGCATGCTCCAATGGTCTGGGGCGTTTGCCGCCGCATTCTTCACAGCCATCATCAAGCCGAAGATGCATTCCAAGCCACTTTTCTCGTCCTCGTCCGCAAGGCGGCGTCCGTTGTGCCCAGAGAGATGGTTGCCAATTGGCTTTATGGAGTCGCGTATCAAACGGCGTTCAAGGCGCGAGCAATGGCGGCCAAACGAGGCGCACGGGAAAGGCAAGTGATGCATATGCCTGAACCCAAGGTTGCGGAACACCACCTGTGGAACGACATGCAGCACTTGCTTGACCAGGAATTGAGCCGGTTGCCGGAAAAATACCGCATGCCGGTGGTGCTTTGCGAACTGGAAGGCAAGACGCGCAAAGAAGCGGCCAAGCAAATGGGCGTGCCGGAAGGGACGGTGGCGAGCCGATTGGCTCGCGGGCGGACCATGTTGGCGCACCGGTTAGCCCGGCAAGGAATAGCCGTTACCGCCGCCTCGCTGACGGCAACTCTGACACAAAACGCCATTGCTGCAGCCCCCAGCACGCTGGTTTCCTCAACGATCAAAGCTGCGAGCTTGCTCGCGGCGGGACAGGTCGCCACTGGCGCTATCTCGGCCAAGGCCGTGTTTTTGACGGAAGGAGTAATCAAAGCCATGTTGCTCAGCAAACTCAAAATCGCGACGGCAGCGTTACTTACGGCTGCGATTGTCGGCGCCGTGGTGGGCACCAGCGGCGTTTTCAATCAACTCTCGGCGAATGGCATATCCACCGACGGTGTGGCTAACGCCCCTGACACGCAACAAACAAAAGGACCGGATGTCCGCTGGTCGCAAATTGACGAAGAGGCCCGCGCGCTGGCAATACTGCATTTGCAACAAACCCCGCAAAATGCCCACGCCGAATTCCAAGGCAAGCACGGCGCTTGGCCGGGGCTTCAAGATTGCAAAAGCTGTCACAACATGATTCAAGGCGATGCCAACATTAGCCCCAAACGCTTTCCCAAGAACGAATCCGACTCCGAAAAAATCAAACGCCTGGAGCAAGAACTTGCCAAGGAACGCAGTGACCGCGAGCTCTTGCAAATGGAAATTTGGATTCTGCTTCAGGAAATCCAACGGCAAAAGCAACAAACTAGCAAATGACTTTGAAATAGCGGCAACTCGTCGCCGCTTTCGTTCCTCGAATGTCGCAATAAACTACAGCACTCCAAAAACACCATCGACATCCGCTGGTTTCGTGTGATACCTTGACTGACTGGCAGCCGCTTGTAACGATAACTATGTCGTTATCCGCGCACCTTGCCGTTGTCGTTTATTCGCCTGCCGAGCACATTCATGCACTATTGCCAGCTGCGACCGTTTAGCCGTGTCGCTCCAGCGGCCTTGTTCGCCGTGACCGTCTTGGTTTTCGCGGGTTGTGAAGAGCCGGAAATCAAAAAATACACCGCCGCCAAAGAAAAATCGACGGTCGACAAGAGTTCGCGACTGGCGGGCTACAAGGCGCCCGACGATTGGGTGCGCATGTCCAAGGTCATGTCGCCCGCGGTCGCCGGGTTTGAAATTGGTGAAGGCAAGAAAAAGGTCACCGTCACCCTCACGCGCTTCATTGATGAAGGGGGCCTGGTGGCCAATATCGACCGCTGGCGCAAGCAAATTGGCCTGCCGCCGGGCAACGAAGAGCAGAATCGCAAAGACATTCGCTATTTGAACATTGACGGCGAGAAAACGCCTTACGTAGACCTCGCCAACCCCGGCAAAGCGGACAGTGACCGGATTCTGGGCGTGATCGCCAAGCCCGGTTCGACGACCTGGTTTTTCAAGATGTATGGGCCGCCCGATCAGGTGGAATTGCATAAGGCTGCCTTCGAGCAGTTTGTCGAATCGGTGCGTTTTGCCGGCAGTGGAGCCAACCAATGAATGACATTCAAACCCAAATCACCGAGCAGCCTGCGCCGCCGGCGCCGAGCGAAACGGCGCTGGCGCCGCCGTCCGCCGTGCCGTCCATTCGCAAAACCGGTTTGCCACGCGTCCTTTCCAAGTGCCTGCAACAGCTGGCATCCTTGCGTTTGACCGTTGTTCTTTTTGTCTTGTCGTTTGTCATCGTGTTTTGCGGCACACTGGCCCAGGTGGACTCCGGCATCTGGACCGTCGTGGACAAGTATTTTCGCTCGTTTTACATCTGGATTCCGCTGAACATTTTCTTCCCGCGTGATTGGGCCGTGCGCGGGGGCATTCCGTTTCCGGGCGGTTGGCTGGTCGGCTCTTTGCTCCTGGTCAATCTTCTGGCCGCCCATGCCGTCCGCTTCAAAGCAACGTGGAAACGCTCCGGCATTATCCTTCTGCACGCCGGTCTCATCATCATGATGGTAAGCGAACTGGTGACGGGCCTCTATGCTGTGGAAGGTTCGATGTTGATTGCCGAGGGTGAATCGGCCAATTTCCTATTTCACCCCCGAATGACCGAGCTAGCCATAATGACCGCCGGTACAGGCGAAACCCAGGACGTTGTCGCGGTGCCCATGGAACTGCTCCGCAAAAATGGCAGCAAGATCAAGAACGACGTGCTGCCGTTCGACATCGAGGTCGTGCAATACATGGTTAATTCGCAGCTTTGTAAGCAGTCGCGCAAACCCGAGTTTCTGGCGCCGTTCGCTGATAAAATGGCGGACGCGCCGTCGGGCAAGGAGAATCTCGCGACGGCCGGCTTTGGGCGTACTGATTACATGGCCGTGCCTTTGCCCGAAGTCAGCGGCGTGGAGCAAAACAAGGAAGACCATGCCGCGGCTTATCTTCGCTTTGTCCACAAATCCACGGGTCAGGACCTCGGCACTTATTTGTTGCCGCTCATCCTTGAAGACGTCCCGCAGTTTGTCAACGTGGACGGCAAGCAATACGACGTCCGCTTGCGGTTCAAGCGGTCGTACAAGCCCTATGCCGTTTATCTTTACGAGTTCAAACACGACAAATACGTCGGCACCGAGATCCCCAAGAATTTTTCGAGCCGCATTCGCCTGACCGACCCGGCCAACAATGTCGATCGTGAAACCTTGATCTCGATGAACGATCCATTCCGCTACGGTGGCGAGACCTTTTACCAGCAGAGTTTTGACCAAATCCGAGGCAAACAAGCCACGATCCTGCAGGTTGTGAAGAACCCCGGCTGGTTGATGCCTTATATCTCATGTGTCATGGTGGCGGCGGGCATGATGCTGCATTTCGGCATGCATCTGCAAAGCTTCCTGGCGCGGAGGACCGTGAAATGAACAAGGAATTGCAGCAATATGTCGCGCCCGGGGTTGTGGTCGGCCTGGCCTGCGTGCTTTTGATCGGCGTCATGATGCCGCCGTCCGATCCACCCGGCAAAATGCAGCTCCACGAAGCGGCCAAGTTGCCGGTCGTCGAAGGCGGCCGCGTCATGCCATTGGACACGGTGGCCCGCAATAGCCTGATGTTGATCAGCGGCAAACAAAGTTTCGTGGATGACAAGGGCCGTTCGCAACCGGCCATCAAATGGTTGTTTGACGTGATGACGATCCATGATCCCAAGGACGTGGCCGTTTGGAATCCCAAAATGCCGACGCCGCAAATCGTCAATGAAAGCGCCCTCTCCGCCAACGTCTTCCGCATTGAAAATGACCAGGTCCTCAATTTGCTGCGTTTGAAACCGACAAAGGGCTTCCGCTACTCCGTCATGGACATCGACGCCCGGACCAAAGAATTCCTGGATCAGGTCGATCACGCCATTGAAACGCCCGGCAACAAACGCGATCTGGTCGATGCCAAGGTTTTGGAATTGGAGCAGCATCGCAAGATCTTCACCAATATCCGCCTGCTGCGAACTCCATTGGTGATTCCGCCGCAGCGAGCCGGCGAAGACTGGCGTTCCTTGCCCGACGCCTTGGTGGCCGACGCCGTCAACAAACGCCACAAGGCGCCGTCGTGGGAATTCGTGGCGTTACTCAACGCCTATGCCAAAGGGGACGCCGCTGAGTTCAATGCCACGCTGGCCTCTTATCAGAAGATGATTGAAAAACAGCTCCCCGTAGAGGCCGAAAAGACCGATTTCGAGACCTTTTTTAACAACTTCTCGCCGTTCTATTACTGTGCCATCCTTTACGTCTTCGTGCTGATTCTGGCCTGCGCCAGCTGGATTGCGTTTCCCAAGGACCTCAAACGGGCTGCCTTTAGCTTGGCAGTGCTTACTTTGGTGGTCCACACCTTTGCCCTGTTCGCGCGTATGTATCTGATGGGCCGGCCGCTGGTGTTCGTCACCAATCTGTATTCATCGGCCGTTTTTATCGGTTGGATTTGCGTGATGCTCGGACTGGTGCTGGAGTGGATATTTCACAACAGCCTGGGCACTTTTGTCGCCGGCATCATCGGGGCGCTGACGCTGGTGGTGGGCCATTATCTGGCGATCACCAGCGACAATCCTGACACCATGGAAATGATGCGAGCCGTGCTGGACACCAATTTCTGGCTGGCGACGCATGTCACTTCCGTGACCATCGGCTACTCGGCCACATTCGTCGCCGGCATCCTGGGCATTGTCCTGATCTGCCTGGGTGTCTTCACCACCAAACTGACCAAGGACCTTTACAAGATTCTCGGCCAGATGATTTACGGCATTGTCTGTTTCGCCATGCTCTTCAGTTTCGTGGGCACGGTCCTGGGCGGCATCTGGGCCGATCAATCTTGGGGCCGTTTTTGGGGCTGGGACGCCAAGGAAAACGGGGCCTTGTTGATCGTCATCTGGAACGCCTTGATCCTGCACGCCCGCTGGGGCGGCATGGTGCAGCAACGCGGCATGGCCGCTTTAGCGGTGCTTGGCAACATCGTCACCGCCTGGTCATGGTTTGGCGTCAACATGCTCGGCGTGGGTTTGCACAATTACGGATTTGTGGCCAGCCATTTGATGTGGCTGTTGACGTGGGATGCGTTCAATTTGATCGTGGTCGGCATCGCCCTGGTGCCGATCAACAAATGGCCGAGCTTTACGGCCAGGGCAGCCGCTCCGCCAAGTGTTTTGCCAGCGCCGCCTGTGATTGCGCCCGCGCCCGGCGACGCCATCAAAGCGGCGCCGAGCACCAGAAAATCCAAACACGTCAAAGCAACGGTCCGCTCTTAACAGCGTCTAAACCAAAGACGAGCGGCGGGGTTTATCCCCGCCGGGACGCTCAACCCTTGGGCACAAACCTCACGCACATCGGCCGCGGCACCGCGATGGGCTCGCCATGCGGCGTCAATTCGCCCGTCTTTTGGTCCACTTTGAAGATCACCAGGCTATTGCCATCCTGATTGGCCACGATCATCAGCGTCCCTGTCGGGTCGAGAGCAAAATTGCGTGGCGTTTTGATGTCCGTGCCTTGATGCCCAGTCGCGGTTAGCTCGCCGGTTTGCTCATTAATCGTGAAAACTGCGATGCTGTTATGGCCCCGGTTCGAGCCATACAGGAACTTGCCAGACGGATGCACCACGACTTCCGCGGTGCTGTTGCCCTTGGTCGGTTTGGGCAAGGTCGAAAGCGTTTGCAGCGGCTTCAGCGTTCCCTTGGCCGCGTCGTAACTCCACGCCGTGACCGTCGAATCCAACTCATTAATGACATACGCAAACTTGCCATTGGGATGAAACGAGAAATGCCGCGGCCCCGCACCCTTGGCCGTTTCAAAAGCGGGCGGGTCATTCGGCTCAAGTGTTCCCTTAGCGGGGTCAAAACGGTAAATAAGCACCTTGTCCAAACCCAGATCGGCGACAAACGCAAACTTATTGGCTGCATCGACATTGATCGAATGAGCATGCGGCGTGTCTTGCCTGCCCTTGACTCCCTTGCTGCCGCCCTTGTGCTGAATAAACGCCGTCGGCGCAGCCAGACTGCCGTCTTTCTGAATTGGCAGACAGGTAATGCTGCCGCCGCCGTAGTTGGCCGCCAGCACGTTCTTCCCCTCGCGATCCACAGCCACATGCGCCGGCCCAGGCCCCCCCGAGGTCTGGCTATTGAGAGCAGTCAGCTTGCCAGTCTTGGCATCCACGGCAAAAGCACTGATCTTACCCGCCGCCTTTGCGTCCTGCGTGCCCGATTCGTTGACAGTGTACAAAAAATTATTAGTCGGATGAATCGCCAAAAACGTCGATTGCGGCGTCTCCGCGGCCAGTTCCCCATTGGTTAGCGTCCCCTTGGCGACGTCCAGCTCAAAGCGGTGAATGCCCTTGCCCTTGCCCGCCGTGCCGGTGCCGATGAACACCCACCAGTTATTGGCCGGAGCAGGTTGAACGGTTGCCTCGGTCGGAACGGCAGCGGCCAGGACCAACAGGCAAGTCAAAACAGGCAGCAGAAGTCGTTGCATCGCATCACCATGGGAGAGAAGGTCAAGAGTTTGAAAGCCATAGTGAAAACTACGCAACACCGCCAAGACCGCCAAGGCCGCCAACCTGCACGGGCCTCAATGGCACCATCGCCCGCGTGTCTCTGGATAGACCACCAAACCGATAATCATAGTAAACACAAATACACTATGCCTCTTGGCACCCTTTCCGATTTGAGTAGAATTCCACTCCCGGTACTCGGACAATACCTGGGAGGCTCGCGCACAGCACAAACAAGACGACGCCTTTGCACGATAAAAGGGAGCCGCAGAAGTTACCCGAGGCGAAATCTCACCAAAAACAGTCAAGTCGCTGGACATTATCGGGTACGATAAAGAGGTTTGACAAAGCCAGGCGAACTGCGTCGCCCTGACGGATGGCGGGGACGTGTCCGGTCGGGCAAGGGAATGGGCCATGAGGCGCGATCTGAAAGGCCGGCGTGTGCTGCTGACGGGGGCCTCCTCCGGCATCGGCCGTGCCCTGGCGAACCAGCTAGCCGAAGGCGGCGCCAAGGTCGTCCTGGCCGCCCGCTCGCTGGACAAGTTGCAAGAAATCGAACGCTCTTTGACAACTCGGAATTTACAAGCCGTTGCCGTGGCGACGGATGTGACGCGCGGCGAAGATCGCCAACGGGCGGTGGACACCGCCGTCGAGCGTTTTGGCGGCCTGGATGCCCTCATCAACAACGCTGGCGTCGGCAGTTTCGGGCACTTCGCCGACTGCAACGAAGCCATCCTCCGCCAGGTCATGGAGGTGAACTTCTTCGCCCCGGCCGAGCTGATCCGCCTGGCGATCCCGGTCCTGGCCAAAGGGATACAGCCGGCAATTGTCAACGTCGCCTCCATGTGCGGCCGCCGCGGCCTGCCAGCCTGGTCAGAGTATTCGGCCAGCAAATTCGCCCTGACCGGCTTCAGCGAGGGCCTCCGGGCCGAGCTGGTCCTGCAAGGCATCGACGTGCTGCTGATCCAACCAGGCCTGACGCGGAGCGACCTGGGCAGCCATTTGCTGCGAAACACGGGGCGGATGAAGATTGATTTCAGCAAGGGCATGCCGCCGGAAGAAGTAGCGGCCGGAATCGTGCGGGCGCTGACCAGGGGAAGCCACGAAACGGTGCTGGGCTGTGAGGCAAAATGGATGGTGCGGCTGAATCGGTGGGTGCCAAGGATTGTGGATTGGCTGGTGGCAAGGAGAGTGCGGCGGTTATACGCGAATTAAGCCGCTTGCGGCTTAGCCCTGAAAGTCCGAAGCAAGCGCGAGAGAACAAATGAAGCCACGAATGCTCGCGCTGTTCTTCGTGGTGGCCATTGTCGCTGGTTACTTCGGCATTGCGGCCTTGCAAGACCGGTACACGTGCCACCCGCGAACATTCAGATTTCAGCCCCCACATGCCTCAAGTGGACCGCCTTTGTCTGCCGGTTGGAATATCGATGTGATTGGCACGCAGCGACTAGCTAACGGTGAATATGAATCCAAGATGATTGTCGAGCGTGTCTTGATGCTCGAAGTCCAGGAAGTCGAAGAAGATGGCCGCATGTGGCACGACATAACCTTGCGGGTAACAGCAGCTCAAGCTGAAATACTGGAGCAAGCGCAAAGCCGCGGAGTGTTGATGTTCGGCTTTTGTCCTCAAGAAGAATCGAGGCCCTTCACTGAAACGATCCATGAATATATTTTCGGCCCTCCGAAATACTCACCGGCCGATCTCAGGAAGCCGCCAAAGAAAAAACCTGCAACCGACTGAAACCTGTTCAGAGAGGCAATAAACCAGGCGATCTGCAATGCTAACAAAACGGCCTTTCCTCTGGCTCTTCATTGCCTCATCCCTGGTGGCCGGTTTTGTTTATTGGTGGCAAGCCGATTGGTGGGCGTATGTTGTTTACCACGACGGTCGCCCGCCAATGCGAAAGTTCATGATGCCATTGTCGTGGCAAATCACGGAGAGCAGTATTGTCGGGATGATAATTGGAGGCTTGCTGGTCTGGGCATTGCGATTGATCATAGCCGGATACCGCGCGGTTATCGGCGGGCTGGACCGACAGCCTGAAAGGCTGCAACAGATCAGCCCAGGGCAAGGCCCCGGGTTTGAGAAGGACTTAGACGCCAAGCCCTGAAAGGGCGAAACAAACGCTTGGCTGCCTTGTTGTCACGCCCTTTCAGGGCTTCACGAGAATCACGGCATCTCTTCCCAGAGCGTTGCCCTGGGCTGATATGTTGGGCCCCTTCGGGGCAAAACTGTGCGGAAGGAGGTTCCCCATGCTAAAAAACCAAACGCTCCCCGCCACGCAAATGGCAGAGCTGGATTCCTATTACCGCGAGGGAGGATTGCGGCAAATGGCTTCCCCTCATGTGCATTACCACGAGCCAGCTTGCCCTCATCCGGGATGCCTGCAGCGCATGGAATGGATTGATTTCCAGCTAGAACTCTTCGGCGATGCGGAGGGGATTTACAAACCTCTGGTCCGAAGCTGGTGGGAAGGCAAGGGTTTCGTGGGCCGCTGCCCCGGCTGCGGCGGTTGGATACGCTTCACGACCTTGGGGATGGAAGCGATCACCGACCTCCAGGCGGACAAGCTTGCCAAGTTGCCGGACAATTGGCATAGCGTGGCTCAATTTGGGTGAGACTCGAGTTTTAGCCTGAAAGGCTGCAACAAACCAGCCCAGGGCAACGCCCTGGGTTTGAGAAGGACATAGACACCAAGCCCTACAAGGGCGAAACAAACGCTTGTTTAGCCATGCGTGTGACGACATATGAAAATTGGGCTCGTGTAATTCACCATCTCGACGATTTGCACCTGGTGGTGGAGTTCACCGATGAAGTTGGTCAGCCCTTGCCTTATGGCAATGCCATTAATGTCCTTAAGGAAAAAGTGCCGCCGGATTTGAGGAGAATTGGATCTCGTTTCATCCTTCGCTGGAATGGAATTTTGCCGGAGGATTCTGACTCGGCTGAAGGGCTTCGGCAAGCTGTGGCGGAATCGCATGAAGTAATTCGTCTGGGCTGATCGTGAAGGTGTCGTTGTTTAGCCCTTTCAGGGCTACACGACGTTTATGATCGGTTTTTCCCAGGGCGTTGCCCTGGGCTGATATGTTTAGCCCCTTCGGGGCAAATGCAATGACAACGGTCAAAGGAGGCGTTGAATGCTCAATCTAATGACGAAGCTCAGGGCAGCACGATGTGCATTTCCCCTCGTAGCTGCCGCCATGATTGTTCATGTTGCCCTGGCGGACCAACAACCTCCCGGCAAAGACCAACTCCAGGGCAAATGGACGGTCATCGGCGGGGAAGAGGGCGGGACGGCAATGTCGGCCGAGGTTGCCAAAGACGAAGATCTGGCCTTCGCTTTCAAAGACGAATCATTGGTAATCACCCGGAGTGGCAGGGTAATTCAGGAATTCAGCGTCGTTGTTCGCCCCGGCAAAGACAAAGGCGAAATCGACCTGAAACACAAAGGCGGCGACCGCGACGGCAAAATGTGCCACGGCATTTACGCCCTGGAAGGCGACATCCTGAAAATCTGCACCGCCAGCAAGCTGCGCGAAGACATGGCGGCGGACAGGCCGAACATTTTCTCCACGAAGGAATCCGACAAAGCGGGAGAAAAACGCGGCAAGTTGATGTTTGTGTTGAAACGCGAGAAATGAGTCAATCTGTTTGTAGTGGCCCGATTCATCGGGCCATGAATGACCCGATAAATCGGGTCACTACAAACGGCCTGACAACCGCCCGGAGGGCATAACCAAAAATGTGCGGCATCGCAGGCCTGGTGAATCTGACAGGGACCGCCCCCGTCCCGCCGGGCGTGCTGCGCAACATGGCCGCCGCCATCGTCCATCGCGGACCTGACGAAGACGGCTTTCTCGACGGCCCCGCGCTCGGTTTCGCCAATCGCCGCTTGAGCATCGTCGGCCTGTTCGACGGCCGGCAGCCGATTGCCAACGAAACCGGCGACATCAGCGTCGTCTTCAACGGCGAACTGTTCGATTATCCGGAAGTCCGGGCCGATCTGGAGGCGAAAGGCCACCGCTTCCGCACGCATTGCGACACCGAGCTGTTGCCGCATCTGTGGGAGGACCACGGCGAAGCGATGCTCGAAAAGTTGCGCGGGCAATTTGCGATCGCGCTGTGGGATCAACGTCGGCGTCAGGTGATTTTGGCCCGCGACCGCTTCGGCATCTGTCCCTTGTTCTGGTCGCGGCAAGGCGATTGGCTGTTGTTTGCCTCGGAGATCAAGGCCTTGATCGCGTCGGGCATGGTGCCGGTGCGGCCCGATCCGCGTGGGATTCACCATGTGTTCACCTTCTTCGCGGTGCCGGGGCCGGTGACTTGTTTCGAGGGCATTAATTGCCTGCTGCCGGGACATTATTTGTCGCTGAAGCCCGGCAATGGCAACGTGGAGGACAAGATTTACTGGCAGGTCGATTTCCCGGACGCTGGCCACGAGGTCGAGCCGAAGTCGCCGGCCAAGATGGTGGAAGAATTCGAGGCGGTGCTGACCAGGGCGGTCGAAAAGCGGCTGCGGGCCGATGTGCCGGTGGTGTCGTATCTGTCCGGCGGCGTCGATTCCAGCACGGTGGTCGCGCTCGGCACGCACCTTCGCAAGAAAAACAACGGCAGCCCGATACCGACCTTCACCATCGGCGTCGACGCACCGGGCCTGAACGAAGTCAACGAAGCGACGCAGGTGGCTAACCACATTGGCGCTCGCCCGGTGGTGGTGAAATTCGGCGACGCCGAGGCACTGGCGACTTATCCGGAACTGATCCGCGCCGCCGAGGCGCCGGTGATCGATACATCGTGTGCGGCCCTGCTGATGTTGGCCCGCGAGGTGCATAACCAGGGCTATAAGGTGGCCCTGACCGGCGAAGGGGCCGACGAATGGCTGGCCGGTTACCCATGGTTCAAGATCCACAAGATCATGCGCGGCCTGGACGCGATTCCCGGTCTGCCGATTGCCAAATGGATTCGGCAAGCGTACATGAAATGGGCCGGACTTGACATGGGTCGCCTGCAAATTCCGCGAACGGTCGATGCGGTTGGCGGCCCAAATGCATGGCTGGAATTATACGGCCTATTCAGCACGGCAAAACTGCGGCTGTTCAGCCCAGAAATGTGGGACAGACTCGGCGATCATCTGCCCTACGAAGATTTGAAATTGGATTTGGACAAAGCTAAGCGCTGGTCGCCGCTGAATCGCTCGCTAATGGTCGGCGGCCGCATTATGCTCGCGGGCCATCTGCTATGCTCAAAGGGCGATCGCGTGGCGATGAATAGCTCGGTGGAAACGCGTTATCCGTTTTTGGACGAAGACGTGTTCGCGTTTACCTCGCAGTTGCCGCCGCACTGGAAACTCAGACGTTTCCGCGAGAAATATGCGTTGCGAATGTTGGCGGAACGTTGGGTGCCCAAGTCGATTGCCTGGCGAACCAAGGCCATGTTCCGGGCGCCATTCGACAGCTTCCACGGCGAAGGGATGCCGGCCTTCGTGGAACAACTGCTCAGCGAGGAATCGCTGAAACGAACGGGTTTCTTCGATGTCAAGGCCGTGGCCCACTGGCGCAAGGCGTTCCGCGATTTACGCAAACGCTCCGGCGCCAGACTCGCGATTGAAATGGGCCTGGTAGGCGTGGTGGCAACGCAGCTGTGGTATCACACGTATGTGGATGGCACCCTGGCCGATTTGCCGGCAATGACGCAACGACGTTTGGAATTGGTCGCATAGCTTTGGAGTGCGGCGACTTGTCGCCGCTTTCGAGCGACTGCAACCAAGGAGTGATGTTCAGCGTTTGAAATAGAGATTTCGCAATCGCGATTTGCGGTTGCTGTTGGTGCGGTGGTGCAGTCGCGCGAAAGCGGCGACAAGTCGCCGCACTCCAAAGGAAGACAATGTCCTACTCCCTGGCTACACTCTGGTACGATCGCCAGCGCTATCTCCCCGGCGTCCTCGCCGTGGCGTTTAGCTGCCTGCTGATCGCCCTGCAATGCGGCCTGCTGCTGGGCTTGTTCTCGATCACGTCGCTGCCCATCGACAACACCTTCGCCGACGTTTGGGTCGGCCATCCGGATGTGCCCAGCGTCGATCTCGGCCAACCGATCCCCGCAGCGTGGAAGGCGTATTTGGCGCAAATGCCGGAAGTCGAACGCGTCGAAGATTACAACCAGGGCTTCGCCTACTGGAAAAAACCGACCGGCGGCGTCGAGCTGTGCATGCTAATCGGCTCCCGCCTTGGACCCGACTCGCTGGGCGCGGTCAAACTGCTGACGCCCGAGATGCGAGCCCAGCTCACCGAGCCCGGCGCCATCATCATTGATAAGTCCGAATTCGAACGCGTGGGCATCAACGGCATCGGTGACACTGCCGAGATCAACGGCAGGCGCGTGAAAGTTGTAAACATCGTCACCGGCTTCAAAAGCCTGGCAGGGCCTTATGTTTTT
>DASRAT010000388.1:0-10008 GCA_035638015.1 Gemmataceae bacterium
CGCTGATGATGCCGTGCGTGACGGAGCCCGCCAACCCGAATGGCGCTCCCACCGCCAGCACATGGTCGCCGATTTCTGTTTCATCGCTGTTGCCTAGTGTGAGGTGAGGGAAGGGACCTGCCTTGGGGTCCAAAATGATGATGGCAACATCGGTTTTTTTGTCGCCACGAATGTCCTTTGTTGTAAGCTTGCGGCCGTCGGACAAAGTCACTTCGACCGACTCGGCCGCTGCCACGACATGGTAGCTCGTCAGCACTACGCCGCGCGTATCAACGATGACGCCGGAGCCGAAGGTCACGCGGTTGTCCTTGGCTGGATCCTGAATTGGCGCGGCCTTGACTTTGATGTCCAGACTCACGACCGCCGGCAACACTCGTTTGACGATTTCCCGGTAGGAAGTGAATTCCCTGGCAACAACTGGCGCCGCATCCTTCTGTTGGCCGTGCAAGGCGGGCGCGACGAAATAACTGCCGAGCAATCCGCCCAGCACAAGACATGTGGCGGCAAGGGAGTAGCGTTTCATTAGTGGATACCTCCTAGGAGACGAGCCATGGCATGCTTCCCCATCATACCCGATATTGAGATGGTCCAAAGGAGATTTCGGCGGACACCAGAAGATGTGGCTCAGGCGCGGGCGCCAGCTGCCAGTTCGTAGGTTCGGTTAGGCGCAGTGGAAGTGCGATTAATGAGCGCCAGCTGATAGAGTTTCTTGCCTGTTTCCGTGGGGTACTGCCCCGTCAAGCACGCGCGGCACAGGCGGTCCTCGGGCAGGCCAATGCACCGCGCCACGGCTTCGAGCGGCAAATAATACAGGCTGTCGGCCCCCAGGTCGGCGGCCATGGCACGCTGCTCTTCTTCGGTCACGCGATCGCCCTTCATGAAACGGGGCGCGAACAACTCGCGGACGGTGGACATGTCGATGCCATAGAAGCAAGGCGCCACGATTGGAGGGCAAGCTACACGAACATGGATTTCACGCGCCCCGCCGCGCTCGCGAATGTGGCGCACCAGCGACTTCAAGGTCGTGCTGCGGACAATGGTGTCTTCGATCAGCAGCACGCGTTTGCCTTCCAGCACCTCGCGCAACGGCGTGTATTTCATGCGGACACGGTCGCCGCGGTTTTGGCCCTCGATGAAGGTTCTACCAATGTAGCGATTGCGCATCAGGCCTTCGACCGATGGCACACCCAGTTCATAGGCCATGGCGTCGGCGGCCGCTTTGCCAGTGTCGGGCACGGGCACCACAATCGTGTCGTCATCAAGCGGCACCCGCGCCAGCTGATGTTCTTGCCTTGCCAGCTCCTGACCCAGCGCGGCCCGCGACAGATAGACACTGCGCTCATCGAGCGTGCTGGCAACGTTGGCGAAATAGATCCATTCGAAGAAACAATGCGAACGCGATTGCTTGGGAGCGTAACGCACCTTTTCCAGCTTGTTGTCCTGAATCACGATCATCTCGCCGGGTTCCAGCGACTGCACGTTTTTGAATCCGAGATTTGTCAACGGCACGCTTTCGCTGGCTGCCGCAAAGAGCGGCCCGTCCTGGGCGTAGCACAACGGCCGAAAGCCTTTGGGATCGCGGGCGACGGCCATATCGCCCATCGCATTCATGAACACGATGTTGTAGGCCCCGTCAAAGCGCTGGCTCAGGTTGCGGAACACTTGCACCAAGTCCGGCCGCTCTTCATTGCGCAGCTCGTAACTCAGGTAGTGCATGATGACTTCCGTGTCGAGATTGCGCGTCAGGTGGTAATCCGCCACGGTCAAAAGTTCATCGCGTAATTCCGCGAAGTTCGCCAGCTGGCCATTGAAGGCGAAACTGAACCACTTCCATTTGCAGCCGTGGTAGCGCTCAAATGGCTGGGCATAATCGGGATCATTAGCCCCGCAGGTGGCGTAGCGAACGTGGCCAATGGCAGCCCGGCCCGCGTATTCGCGCATGATACTGTCGTATTTTGCTTGATGACTGAGGCGGAAGGCCTCGATCACCGTGCCAACTTGCTTGTGCGTGTCGAGCAGTTTGTCGCGCTTGGGATCGTACGTGGTGAAACCGGCGGCGAGCTGGCCACGGTTTTGCAAATCGAGCAAAATTCGTGGCATTAAACGAGAAACCTGTTCCGGGCCGGTCGCGGGTGTCAAACGGGATGGCTCTGGGTTGTCGAGATGATAAAGTGCCGCGATGCCGCATTCATGGTGCAATTCAGCCATGTGGGAAAGCCTCATCCTGGTCAGGGGAAGCAGATCGATGCACCCGGCCGTTCCGGCTTCGCATTATCATTATAAGGATCGCCTGGCCCCACAACAAGGAAATGAATTTGGCAATTTGCCTTACCGGATTTCGTGACCTACCCTTGCGTTAGGCCTGCGCCCCCCTTGCCGCTCGCGGCATTCCGCCGGCCTCGATCTTGCATCGAATCCACGCCCTCTCTGGATTCTCCCTGACGATTGCAAGCCCAGAGAAAAAAAACGCAAGCCCTTCGAGGAGCTAGCTCCACAGCTGCATGGGAGAATAGCATGGTGATTCGTCCTGCATTGAGACCCCGCCGCCAAGGCACCGCGGCCGTCGAATTCGCCGTGGTGCTCATTTTCGTCATGCCTTTGTTGATTGGCCTGTGGGAAGTTGGCCGGCTGGTCGAAGTCGAGCAGCTGCTCAACAATGCCGTTCGCGAAGGGGCACGCCAGGCCAGCACCGGCAACACCAACACCGCCGGCGTCCAAGCAGTCGTCGTCAATTACCTGGCCGCGAACGGCATCACCGCCACGGCCAGCAATGTCACAGTCACCAATAAGACGAGCAGCGCCAGGCCTGACCCCACCGGGGCCAATCAAATGGACCAATTTCACGTTTCGGTTCAAATCCCCTTCAATAGCGTGCGCTGGATCTTGCTGAATCAAATCACCAGCGTTCAGAACTTGACCGCCAGCACTGATTTCTACTCGATGCGCGATACGCCATTGACCGTGAACGCCAACATCCCCGTGCAATGAAGCGGGCTGTAAATCGACTTTTCGGGAGTGACGACATGATTCTTCCAAGCAACCGTCGCCAGCGCAGAGCCGCCGCGGTGGTGGAAACCGCCGCAGTGCTGATCGTTTTTATTTTGCTGCTTTTCGGTGTGCTGGAGTACTGCAGGTATTTCTTCATGCGTCAGCTGGTCGACAACGCAGCTCGCGAAGGCGCCCGCTACGCCGTGGTCCACACCAACGACGCCACGGTCGATGCCGACACCCGCACCCAAATTCTCAATCGCATGAATGGCATGGATCAAAAAATGATCAGCTTCACGATCCAGACCTACCATGCCGATGCCAGCGGCAATCGCGTGACGGTTTACGATTCGACCGCCACAAGCGGTTTCGCCTATGCCACCGACGGAACGGGAAACTACTTGCTCGACGGCACTGGCACCAAGATCTACACCTCCAGCGACGCTACGGGGCCATATGTGCTGAACAGCGTTAGTCAAAAAGTCTACTTAAATATGAATTCGACCACCAAAACGGTGACGGGAGTCAATGCCGGCTTGTTCAATTCCTATGTCAGCGCCAAGCAGATCCAAAGCGTGGACGGCATTAGCAATGCCGCCTTTGGCCAGTGTTGCGTGGTTGAGATTACTTCCACGTATAGCCCCATTACTCCGTCCTTTTTGCGGCTAGGGCAGACGTTAACCATACACAGCAAGGTCATGATGTACAGCGAAGCCAACTGATCACAATGCGCGCCCTGATGGCGCGTCAATCATTTGTTTGGAGTGACATTATGCGATTCCAACAACAACACCTTGGTCGACGCGGCACGGTAGTGCCTGTGGTGGCAATATGCCTGGTGGGCATTGTGGGGATGGTGGCGCTGGCCATAGACGTGGGCATGGTGGCCGTGGCCCGCAACCAGGCCCAAAACGCGGCGGATTCCGCGGCCATGGCGGGCGCCCGCACGATCACAGGCGATTCCACCAACTCGTACAATGTTGACAATGCGCCCACCAACGCCGTTAAGGCCGCGGTGGCCAACTCGATATTGGGCGCCACTATTGGTGGCGATCCAGCCACGAATTGGAATCCCACCGACCCCGCGCTGCTGGCCCAGGTGCATCCCAGCGCGGATTCTTATGCCACCGGCGACATCAAGGTCGACGTTGGGGCTTACGCCTATATTTACAACGATTCCACCCCTGCCAGCGAGGGATTTCAAATTCAATTTCCCCGCGCCAGCACGTCGGAACCTTATAGCGCCGTCAAGGTGACCATTACCCATAGCTCCAACTTCGCTTTTGGTCGCATCTTCGGCATATCAAGCTTCAATGCCAACGCCTATGCCACCGCCGTGCATCGCCCGCGCGATGTCGTGGTGGTGGTCGACCTCTCCGGCTCCATGCGGTTCCAAAGCTTGCCGGGCATTCCATATTCCGGGGCACGCACTACATCAATGCAGCCCGATGTTTACCCGAAATTTGGGCACTATTCCAACACGGCATCTGCGGCCCTTTACGGCAACACTAGCATCGCCACCGGCGGTGGTGAAATGTACGATCCAACGAACCTGACCATGACCACCAACTCGGGGCCGCCCATTGTCAACGACTTTTACCAAAATGCGTCGGGCGTGACGCCGAGTTCCGCAAATTATGCTTTTTCACGCTGGAGCGACAGCTATGACGTGACGCCCGGCGGGGACAATTACCCCGCCAAATACAACACCAGCACAACCCCCATCACCTACGCCCAAACCGTGAATGACTGGAAAAACTATGGCGGCGTCCGAAATGTCACATTTGAAACGGATGCGACCTTAGGCGGCTACGGCAGCTCGTTTAACGGTTACACGGCCGGACCGGGCTACTGGGGAAAAACCTTCTTTATTTGGCCGCCCGACCCGCGCGGCGCCACCTCCACCGATATGAGCGTGGCAGCCAACCAGGCCAACAACGGCGCCAAGGATTGGCGGCAGCGGTTTTTCATCAAGGTCAACACCAGCACCAGCGCGATGACGCCGCTGGACGACAATACGCTCATTTGGAACAGCGACGGCACGTTCCGCGCCCCGCATACCAATACGACTGTGACGGAAGTGGATCCATCAACGCGCAAAAGCACCAACGTCACCTACATCAAGCGCATCAACTATGCAGCCATCTTCAGCTGGTTGCGCAGCAGTCCCAAACCATTGCCTTACATCCTTCGGGCTGGCAGGATTCGCTATTACGATTCCATGCCCGATCCGTCCACCGACACAGGCATCAATGATCGTCTGTGGAAAAACCAAACCGGCACCACGGACAATGAACATTTTTGGCGCAATTACATTGACTTCGTGCTGGGCGTGCAAGTGAACGGCATGAGCGGTAGTTATGTCACTTACAGCAACAGCAATGGCACGCGTTACGCCCAGATGATCGGCAATGGCGATACCTATACCTGGGGCACCTTCCAGGTCAAGCAAAAGCCGAATGCCACTTCGCAATCGAGCTATATCACGGGAGTGCAGGCAAACGGAGCCATCGCCTCGGGAGCCACAACCATACCGCTAACAAGCATTTCAACGTGGCCCGTGGTGGGCGACTGGATGTACATCAGCAGCGGCGGCAACGTTTACTATTACAAGGTCACTGCCGTGAACTCCGGCGGCGGCAATGTTACCATCGACACTGGCTTGAAAACCAATGCCGCCACCGGTGACGCGGTAAGGTTCCGCCGCGATCCGCCGTTCATGGATTATGACGACAATCCCCAAAGGCCCAAGCATCATTATTGGTTCGGCGCCCAAACGATGCTTGATTATCTTGGCAACTACAACATGGACACTTTCCTTTGGCCAGGAAACTGTCACGAAGCGCAGGCGTGGGCTTGCAAGGTCGGCATTCAAACGGCCATCGACGACATCAAGTCGAATCACCCCAGCGATTTCATCGGCATGTGCTATTTCTCGTCGCCGTGTTACTCACGTGGCGGCAGCGGACAGTACAACGTGCCTGTCGTGCCCCTGGGGCGCAATTATGACCAGCTCAAGGCTTCGCTATGGTTTCCTCCCAGTACGATCACGGGGGGCGCTACGGAAATCGGCATGTATGATCCCGATATGAACAACGTGCCGCGGGCACATGGCGGTACGGCGCCTGGCATGGGCTTTATGCTGGCATATAACCTGCTCAGTTCAAGCACCACCGTGAGGGGCTATCCGCAACCACAAACGAATTATCGTGGTGTCGTCGGAGGATTGGGGCGCAAAGGAGCATCACGGCTGATTATTTTTGAAACGGATGGTGCGCCTAACACCGCCGCCACGGCAACCTTGGCCGGCACAGGCAGCAACTCGTATTATCCGATCCGATTATATAATCCGGGAAACTACAACGACACCAACAACGTGGAATGGCCATCCAATCCGGGCTTCAGCACCAGCGCCGTTTACACGGTCGTTCAACAGATCACGGCACTGGATACGGCCAATCCTCCCGGCTATTCGACAACGCGCAAACCCGTGCTGATCTATGCCATCGGTTATGGCTCGTTGTTCGACCCGGCCAATGCAGGCACGTCACAGAACACGGGACTGACATTCCTGCAAACCGTTCAGTATTACGGCGGCACCTCTGCCGACACCAACTATGCCAACTTCCCATCCAATCAACGCATCTACGGCCCCAGCGACACCAGCGTGGGCGGCCGCATCGACCGCATGCAAAAGGCGTTCTCCTCCATTATGCAATCCGGCGTCCAGGTGTCGCTGATCCAATAGTGCCGGTTATTCCTGGCACGGCGTTGGTGAGAACATTTTCTCACCAACGCCGTGACTTTTTGTAAAGAATCGGCCTCAGCGCAATCGTCGGTTGTAGGCAGTGGTGTAAGATTGGGCTGCCAATTACAAATGTGCGCATCCTTACATTGTTTGGGGTGCGGCAAACTGGTAGTTGGAGGTAAGTTATGCCTTCATCCCATGTCGCTGAATTCGATAAAGTCGTCAAAGATTATCCCACTGGCATCTTTGGCCGACACTACTTGCGAGCGCTCCAGGGCGTCAGCTTCACGCTGGAAGCGGGCGAGGTCTTCGGTTTGCTGGGGCCCAATCGCGCCGGCAAAACCACACTGGTCAAGCTGCTGCTGTCGCTGTGCCAGCCCACCGTCGGCAATGTGACGCGCCTCGGCAAACCGGCGTCGGACCGATCAACTCTT
Source organism: Gemmataceae bacterium (assembly GCA_035638015.1). Taxonomy (GTDB): domain Bacteria; phylum Planctomycetota; class Planctomycetia; order Gemmatales; family Gemmataceae; genus DASRAT01. The sequence goes on from DASRAT010000388.1 coordinate 7,171, forward strand.
TCGCGCATTGGCTATGTCCACGAAAACCACGCCTTCCCGCGCTACCTCACAGCCACGAGCCTGCTGGAATTTTACGGAGCGCTGAGCCTGCTGCCTGAACCGGAAGTCCGTGCCCGAGCCGGCCAGTTGCTAGAAATGGTGGGGCTGGCCGATCGCGCCCATGAGCCTATTGCGCGTTTCAGCAAGGGTATGGTCCAGCGACTCGGCGTGGCCCAGGCGATGATCAACGACCCTGAATTGTTGGTTCTGGACGAACCGAGCGAAGGGCTTGATTTGGCAGGACGTGCCATGGTGCACAGTCTGGTTGCCGAGCAACGCAAACGTGGGCATACCGTCCTGCTTGTATCCCATGTCTTGGGCGAGGTCGAGCAGATCTGTGATCGCGCCGCCGTCATCGTCGGCGGCAAACTGGTCTTTCTCGGCAAGATGACCGAGCTGAGACGCGATAAATCCAAGGGTGGAACAAGGCCTCTGGAACAAGCACTTCGCGAAATCTACGACAAACCATCCGCCAAGCCGCGCTCCGGTCACGCCGTCGCGGCATCATGAGATCCCCACCATGAATGCATCCGCCGCCGTTTACGCCGTGCGCTGGCTCATCAAGGACACCTTTCGTCAGGCGATGGCCACGCGCATCTTCTGGATCATGCTGGCCGTCAGCGGCGTGTTTATCGTCTTTTGCCTCTCGCTTGACGTCTCCGGCGGTGTCGATGCTCCACAACCCGGCGATACGGAGCTTTACAAAGACAACAAGCCGATTGTCGGCCCCGGAGCGGCGGCAAGGGTGACCTTGCTATTTGGCGCCATGACCTTTGAAACCGGGACGCGCACGCAGGACCACGCCGTCCATTTCCTGGAAATCATGATGGCCACGATGGTGGCCAGCTATCTTGGCTTCCTATTGACCGTACTTTGGACAGCCGGCTTTCTGCCGGAGTTTTTGCAGCCCTCCAACGCCTCGGTGCTGTTCGCGAAGCCGGTGCCCCGCTGGACCTTGTTGACGGGCAAATACCTGGGAGTCGTGGTGTTTGTGGCGTTCCAGGTCAGTGTGTTCTTCGGCGGCACCTGGTTCGCATTGGGCATCAAGACGGGCATTTGGCAAACAGCATACCTTATTGGCATTCCCCTGTTGGTCGTCAACTTCGCAGTGATTTATAGTTTCGCGGTGCTGATCGCGGTGTTGACCCGCAGCACGGTGGCTTGCGTCTTCGGCTGTGTGTTGTTCTGGGCGTTGTGCTGGGGCGCCAATTACGGGCATCACTTCATTTATGCCGCCCCGGATTTGGCGGCGGGACAAAGCTCTATTGGGCCGTTCACGACCTTTCTGGCCCAAGCCGGCTACTGGATGCTGCCCAAGCCCGCGGACATGGAATGGATACTCCAGGACGCTCTTCGCAGCGGGGACTATCTCATAGCCATCGCCAACGCGCCCGGCTTCAAGCAAGCCATTGCCAGCGGGGCCGTGGATAAATCAATGTCCGTGGTCACTTCCATCATGTTCAGCGTGGTGATGTTGGTAATCTCCAGCCGGCATCTGTCCAAGACGGATTATTAAGCGCGCTTACAACAAGGACGAGCGGCGGGGGTTCATCCCCGCCGCCACAAGCCCGGCGGCTCACCAATCTTTTTTCGTTTAGGCAGTTTAAGCTAGTCGCGATTTCCGCCCTGCGCCATGCTGCCTTGACCCGCTGCCGAGGATTGCGACAATCACCTCGTGATCTCTTGATGAACTCCGAGGTGATGTCATGGCAGAGATGCTGACGTGTCCGCGCGGGCACCGTTTTGACATTACCGCGGCCGGCGCCCATCCCTCAGCGCGGACGCTGGGTGCGACTTCTGATTCCGTGACCTGCCCCGTATGCGGGGCACCATGCGACACATCGCCAGAAATCCGGATTCCCTCCAACGAACCGTCGGTAGAGGCGACACCAACCACGTTCAGCGCCCTACCGCTCGGTGCGGATGCCGTGACCGGCGAAGCACCCAAATCCAGAGCGGTTTTGCGTCCCTCGCCTCGTGCACCGCTGCACACCATTCCTGGTTATGAATTCCTGGAAAAACTCGGCCAGGGCGGCATGGGCGTGGTGTTCAAGGCGCGCCAGACCGGTCTCAACCGAGTGGTCGCGCTCAAGATGATTCTCGCCAGCTACTCGGACAATCCGCAGGAACTTGCGCGATTCCAAATTGAAGCGGAGGCTCTGGCCAGCCTGCAGCATCCCAACATTGTGCAGGTCTACGATGTAGGCGCCTATGAAGGCAGCCCGTTTTTCGCGATGGAATTCGTGGACGGCGCCAGCCTCGACCGCAGGCTGGACGGCAAGCCGATGGCGCCCCGAGAGGCAGCGCGGCTTATCGAAATGCTGGCACGAGCCATGCATGCTGCCCACCAGCGCGGCATCATACACCGCGATCTGAAGCCTGTGAATGTTTTGCTGACTCACGGCGGCACGCCCAAGATCGTCGATTTCGGCCTGGCCAAGCGGCTTGAGGATCACGACGACCGTACTTTGCCTGGCGCCATTTTGGGCACCCCCAGTTACATGGCGCCTGAACAAGCGTTTGGCAAGTCCCGCGATGTCGGTCCCGCGACGGATGTGCATGCCCTCGGCACGATGATGTATGAGATGTTGACCGGGCAACAGCCGTTTCGGGGCGGCTCCGCGTTGACGACCCTGGAAAACGTGCGCAAGGTCGACCCGCCGGCGCCCTCCAAGCACCAGCCGGCCATCCCACGAGATTTGGATGTTATTTGCCTCAAGTGCCTGCAAAAAGATCCGGCTCGGCGCTATGCCACCGCCGAAGCGCTGGCCAATGATTTGTGCCGTTTTCGAGAAGGCA
>DASRAT010000389.1:0-2781 GCA_035638015.1 Gemmataceae bacterium
CGGCGGTTGAAGTTGGCGCAAGCGCGTCATCAACGCCGGCAGCGGAACTTGGAATTACAACAAGGCACATTGCCCTACGCCACGGGGGAACCTGTTGCTAATCCGTGAGCCGATTTGTGCCATTGTGGTTGAAACTAATCAGGTGGAATCGCTCAATCACAACAAACTTGCCGCCGCGATGGACCCAAAAAATCAACCGGCGTGGTGGAATTTGGGCATCGCTGCCACGGCACTTGGTGACTGGAAGACTGCACGACAAGCGTGGCGCGGTTTTGGTATCGACGTACCCGATGGAGATGGTCCGCTTGATCTTCCGGCCGGATATTGTCCCATTCGCCTGCATCCAGACGGCGAGGCTGAAGTAGTATGGGCCCGCCGGATTGACCCGGCCAGAGCAGTCCTTGCGAGCATTCCCTTTCCTGAATCTGGGTTTCGTTGGGGCGATACGGTGCTAAACGACGGTGCGGCAACGGGCTATCGCATTTATGGCGGCCAAGAGTTTCCTGTGTTTAACGCTCTGGAATTGCTGGAGGTCAGCTTGCTCGGCACATTCCTGGCGAGAGTGAAGATGCCAGAAGGGTCAGACTGCATAACAAAACTGGCGAGGTATGCTGAAGACGCAGGCGGGGCAGCCGAAGATTGGAGCATGTCTGTGCAACTACTGTGCAAAGCTTGCAGCGAAGGCCGCCCTCATGAGGCCCATGATACTTTGAAAAAACCTGCCGATGACATTCATCTGATCGGAATTGCAGTTCGAAATGCCGAGCAAGCTGAACATCTCATTGCACGGTGGCGATCAGAATTCCTGGAAATCCAAGTGGAAAGCATGCAAGAGATGTTAGCGCCCGCGAAAGGCGATTGACGGGCAACAATCTGATTTTTCTATTCAGCCCTGCTCACTGCCCCCGCGACGCCGACCCCGACCGCGAAGATGCAATCGGCGTCCCCATCGGCAAGGGCCGCCCCGCCACCTCAATATTCCGCTCATGCAAAAAATCGCGCAGCTTGCGGTAAAGCTCGAAACTGTCTTGATAAACCCACAGCGTCACCACGGTTTGATCGACATCGATGGCGTCGGCAAGTTTGCGAAACTCGCCGTTGGCTGCTAATGCTTCGGCAGCGGTTTCACCACGATTCGCCGCGACCGGTTCGACGAACCAGCCTGTCAGCCCATAGCGAAAGTTGCCTTCCGATGACGGCCGGCTGCCGATGTCAAAGGAGCCGCGCTCACGCTCCACTAGGTAATGCAACCGATAGGCCCCGACCGTGCTGGTCGTGCCTTCCGTTTCCCATTGCGTTTTCAAGAGTTGAGCCTTGTCCTCAAAGCCCCGACGGATTTCGACCAAAAACGCATCCAGGTCAATGAAGCCGACTCGACCGCCCTGCAACTCGAAGTGTAACTCTTCCGTATGCACCGGCCGGCTCACCGGCGTGCGATACTTGAGCGTCTTGGTGAGCGGCGGCAATTTCTCCAACTCGCGCATTTCGGCGGCCAATTGCTCGCTGCGTTTTTCCAGATCGGCCAGTGTCAGCTTCACCCTATTGGTCGCGCCTGCGCTGTCCGAGGCGCGTTTCTCCCATTGCCCACGCTGCATGTCGATGGCGGTTTGCGATTCGGACAAGGACGCCAATTGCTGACCGATTTGGATGTTAGTTGTTTCCACCATTTGAAATTGACGAAGCTGGTCGAGCAGACGTTTTTGTTGCTGAGCAAGTTCATCGCGATGTTTTTGCAATTCGGCTTCGAGGGGATCGGAAAAGGTTGGCTCGACGTAGGCGGACTTAGCTACCGCGGGCGCTGGCGCGGCGCCGGTCGCTTGTTTGGCTTTCACGGCGTCATAGGAACGGGCGCCGACCCAGGCAACGAGAATCAAACGAATGATGATGCCGCAAACGTTGGCCACGACGTCGAGGAACGAGTCGAAGCTGAAGGGGATCTCACGTTTAGTTCGCCGGCGGCGGTACATCACAAGCTCCGCATGAGACCACACTGCCGCGACGCTGGTACATGCTTGTGGGACGGGCTTCCCAGCCCGTCCTGGACGGCCTGGGAAGGCCGTCCCACAAAATCACGTCGCGGTTATTTGTTCGCTTCCAAATTCTCCCGTGCCATCGGCAGTCGCAGCCCATCCAGCAGCGGATACGCCAGGTAATAAGCACGCATCCCATCGGGCCGGACCTGGAAACGCAACATCGGCCGATATGGCGGCTCGCCGGTTCGCACCGTCGCCTGCCGCCGCGCGATCATTTGTCGGATCGTTTGCGCCAGCGGGTGTTCGCCGCGCGTGGGCGCGGCCAATGCGTCAATGGTGAACTTCTCGCCGCCTTGCTTCACAGTGACACCCGTTGCAGTGCATTCGATGTAAATGGGCCAATCGCGATTAGACAAAATCCGGCCCAGCGGCGGCCCCACGGGCGACGCTTTGGTGCCTGCAGTAGCCGGTGAGCCGAGCAGAGCGCTACCACCTGAGCCGCCGCCCTCTCCACCGCCTCCGCCAGGCATCGAACCGCCTGGCTCTCCAGGAGTACCTTTGGCCGATCCCGCGTTTCCCGGCATTTTTGGCATGACACTCGAGTTGCCAGGCGCTTGATTGCCGCCAGAGTTATTGGCGGCGTCTTGGGAACCCGATCCCGCTTGCCCATTTTGGACTCCGCCCGAAACGCCTTGCCCACCAGCAGTGTTTTTCTGTGCCCCCCCGGAACCACCTTGCCCGTTGCCCGCCGCTGCATTTCCGGGTTGCCCTGCTTTTCCGGAATCGCCTATTGCGCCTTTTGCCATTG
>DASRAT010000390.1:0-11264 GCA_035638015.1 Gemmataceae bacterium
CGCGCCGAGCACAAGCGCGCCAACACCCGGCCCGTGAGCGCCGCTGCTCATGCCGCCCATCACACGCAAGCCCGGATAATCTTCATTCACAAGGTGAAGACAGCCGTCTGCCGGAAATGAAAACGGATCGCCCAACAGCAACATGGCCGACTCCGCCGGGTCGGCATGCTGCAAATCGTCGGGCCAACCCAGCAAACTGTGGCCGTCGCTGGTTTCCTCCAGCGTGAGATGGAAAGGCGTTTGTTCGACTGGTTTGGACCAACGCGCCAGCCAGAGCGTGAGGGCCGGCTCGTTCTCGATTTCACGGTCATTGCCAACGATCGCTTCCCCCTGGCAACCGAGCAAACAGCGTGGATTGAGGTTGGCATTCAAGCGCGGTGCGATTTCCGTGGCCAAAGCCGCGTGGTGCGGCGAGAAGAAGGCGAAGGCCAAGTCGGGCTGGCCGGCAACGGCGGGCAGGGCGCGGCCACAAACCTCGTCGACAGCTTGCATCGTGTTGGCAGACGTTGAATAGGCGGCGGCGAATGGCATGATGCTTCTCTAGGGGGGAAGCGCGGAACCACAAATGGTTAACGCGGGAGGTTGATTTCCAAAACGGGAAAACTGCCCTGGCGACTCCAGGTCATCTGATAATAGCGCAGCAGATTGGGGACGTCAGACGGCACCTGAGCCCCCAAGACCGCGATGTCGTCGCTTTCTTGCAACAAGTGGGCCGCGTGACTCAGAAGGTCAGACGCCATGCCGCCGCACTGGGCGTCGTCACGGCACAGGAAGCTGAACATGCCATTGATGCGTTTCACTTGCATCCCTTCCGTGCCGAAGGCGCCTAACCGAAAACACGGCATCGACGCATCGACCGCCTTGGGATTGGCGTAGCCCATCTGGTGGACGAGTATGCCGGCGGCCAGCGCGGCGCCGCCGCTGCGCGAACGCAGCACAAAAACCGAATCGGCCGGAAAATACGGATTGGCGAACAGGTGTCGCTCCAGTTCTTCGGCGTTGGCGGACCGCAACATCTTCGGCGCCAGCGCGAACAACGCCGGCACGTCGCGGCGTTCCACCGGCGTGATCATTCCGCTAGGCCGTGACGGCATCGTCGGCATGCTGACTAGCTCGATCACAAAGCTGACCATTTCCCGCGCCACGGCGAAACCGCGACCGCGCAAGAAATCGAGCACCACCGGCCAATCGCCCCGATAGGCCGCAAAGGCCTTGCGAAAACCGCGCTGCGCCATGGCTTGCATCATGTGATCAAACAAGGGAACGGCAAGTTGCTCGTGCCCCTTGCGGCACCAGGGGTAACTCACGCGGCCATTGGGATTGAAAACGGCGTAGGCCACAGGCTTCCCGTTTTCAATGGCGTAAAACCGCATCGACGGATCGAAGTCAGCGGCCGCAGCGCGGCGTGTCACTTCTTGCGCGGAAGCGGGTTTGAAACGCGGCAGATCGCCGGCGGCTTCGTTGTAGATCGCGGCTTGGGCTTCTTCGTCGCCACGCTGAAATGTGCGGATATTCACGTCAAATCTCCTGGCCGCCGTTATTATAGCGACGGCGCCTCGCAGTTGCCGACCATTTCAAGTCATGGCCGCTACAATAATGAAACAGAGAATAAGTGTCGTGGCCCGCGAGAGAACCAATCATGAAGCGAGTGCTTTTTACTGCTGGAGTCCTTGCCACCCTCGTGATCCCCGACCGGATCGTCGCCCAGGAAGCCGACGCCGAACGCGGCCGCAAGGCATTGCAAACGCGCGCTTTCACGCCCGCCGCCTGGACGATAGCATCTTACGGCAAAGCCTGGGAACAATGGGAGCCCAAACCCAACCAGAAACCGGCCGATTACGACAAGGCGTTCATGGAATATTACGGCCTTCACGCCGCACCGTTTGAAAATCCTTATCCGATGGGCCTGCGTGTCGGCTCGCGGATCATCGAAAAAGGCGTCACTTCCGATTGCATGTTGTGCCACGGCGGTTCGATCGGCGGCAAAAGTTACATCGGCCTGGGCAACTCAGCGCTCGACATTCACGCGCTGTTCCAGGACATGTCCAAGGCCAGCGGCCTGCCGCAGGCGTTGCCGTTTACCTTCAGCAATGTGCGCGGCACGTCCGAAGCGGGCAACTTCGCCGTCTATTTACTGTCCTATCGCGAGCCGGACATGAAAATCCTGCCGACGCGGATTGATCTGGGCATGCGCGAACATCTGTGCGAGGACGTGCCGGCCTGGTGGCTGCTCAAGAAGAAAAAGACGATGTACCACACCGGCAACTCCAACGCTCGCTCGGTGCGGTCGTTAATGCAATTCGCCCTGTCCCCGCCCAACTCGGCGGCGTTCTTCGACAAGGAAGAGGCGACTTTCCGCGACATTCAGGCGTTCATCCTGTCGCTCAGCCCACCGAAATATCCGCTGCCCATCAATAAACAAGTGGCCGTCAAAGGGGAAGCAATTTTCAATCAGACCTGTGCCAAGTGCCACGGCACTTATGGCGAGAAGTGGACCTATCCCAGCAAAATTGTGCCCATCGACGAGATCGGCACCGACCGCACACGTTTCGAGGGCTTCACTCAAAAATGGGCGGACTATTACAACAAGAGCTGGCTCGCCAAGGAAGCCGGCATTGACGGCTCGGTGAAACCGGCGGCGGGCTATCAGGCGCCGCCGCTCGACGGCATCTGGGCCACGGCCCCGTATTTCCACAACGGCTCGGTGCCAACGGTTTACGGCGTGCTTAATTCCAAGGCGCGGCCCAAGATTTATACGCGCTCTTTCAAAACGGACCTCGACGCCTATGACGCGGACAACGTTGGCTGGAAAGTCAGTGTTTATATTAATCGCCCCGATCCCCAGCTACCCGCGGTTCAGCGCCGCAAGGTTTACGACACGACTCAGCCAGGGCGCGGCAACGGCGGGCACACGTTTGGGGATGATCTGAGCGAAGAGGAGCGGCGGGCGGTGATTGAGTATTTGAAGACGCTGTGAGCGATATTGGAACGGAGTGCCATGTCACGTTCGCTTGTGTTAGATGAGATATTGCGCCTCGATCCCGTAAAGGAGCACCAGCGCATCGTCCTACTCTCCACGCGCTACGATTTCCCCTTCGACACCACCCGTGCCCTGGAGCTGGCCCTCTTCCGCACTTACGGCGTGCCCACCATCTCCGCTCTCCTCGACCAAACCGGCGAATTTCAACATCGCTCCGACAAACGCTACGACGACACCGACATCATCGTCAGCGAACTGATGGAACACGGCTACGACAGCGACCGCGGCAAAAGGGCGCTGCGGCGCATGAACCAGCTCCACGGCCGGTTTCAGATTGCCAACGACGATTTTCTGTATGTCCTGTCCACCTTCGTTTTTGAGCCGATCCGCTGGAACCAGCGTTTCGGCTGGCGCTTGATGTGCGACAACGAACGGCTCGCGATGTTTCACTTCTGGCGCGAAGTGGGCCGGCGCATGAACATCAAGGACATTTCCGGCGATTATGCGGACTTTGAACGCTTCAGCCAGGAGTATGAGAAAAAGCACTATCAGTTTGCCGAATGCAACCGGCGCGTGGGCACGGCGACACGCGAGATGTTCGTGCGCTGGCTGCCACGGCCGTTGGCGCCGCTAGTGAGGTCCGCCATTCATGCCCTACTAGACGATCCGCTCCGCGAGGCGTTTGGGTTTCCCAAACCGTCGCGATTCATGCGCTGGCTGGTGCCAGCATCACTGCGGCTGCGGGCGTGGGGATTACGGTGGCTGCCGCGGCGGAAACGGCCGGTGCTTCGGACGGAGCTGAAGAGGGGGTTGTATCCGACAGGCTATATGATTGAAGATTTGGGGCCCCCGGCGAGTTAAGCCGCTTGCGGCCTAACTTACTGCTTCCGGTTAAATAGTTTCCGGAAATCACGGGCCCCGTGTAGAACGCGAACGACTACGAGTTCTTTCTTCTCCACGCGGTACGCGATTACATAGTTTCCAACTGCCCAAAAAAGGTAACGCTTATCCGCCACATCCGGACGGGTGTGTCCCATTCCGGGAAAGTCCGCAAGCAACTGAATCGCCCGATGGATTTTTTCGTCCAGTCGTTCTGCAGCGTCAGGGTTATTTTCTGCGATGTAGTCGCAAATGCGCTCGATGTCGGCGTCCGCCCTGCGCGAGATGCGGTATTTCATTGTGGTGACTTCCGCTTTTGTGCACGCCGCTCGGCCCGCAACCGAAAGGCCTCGTCACCGTCAAGAGTCCCATCCCGCTGAATGCTTTGCTCACCATCGGCGAGAAGACTATCAAGCTCGCCTGTCTCGAAGTCGCCGAACTGCTCCTGTTGATCAAGAGACATAATGGCGGCGGCAACCACATCTTCCGCGGTGGCATACTTGCCCGAAGTCACCCGTTCATTAATGAGTTTTTGCAAGTCAGGTGTTAGCAACAGATTCATTGGCGAGACTCCACTTGTTTATTTGATTCTACCACTTTCGACGGCGTTGGGCACAGCCCGACTTGCTAAAGATGATTGACGCCGCGCGCTCACCGGATTGGCCAAGCCCCGCCGCCAGGCCGCAAGCGGCATTAGCTTTGCACCCGCCGCACAATATCCCTCAGCCGCGTCACCTGCTGCACCAACAGCGGCACCCCTTGCAACCCCGTCACCACCGTCATCACATACCGAAACACCGCGAACACGTTGCCGACCTGCCCGTCCAGGATCGAGCAGCAGCGCACCAGGGCCGCGACCATCACCCCCAGAATCGCGATTTGCAGCATGCCGAAATTGGCGGCCTCGGCGTCGAAAAGGCGAATGCGATGATTGTTGACTTTTTCGTAATGAGCGTGGACCGCTTGCGGATCGTTGCCAGTGATGCAAGTGACCTCGCGTTCCAGTTCGTCATGCAGCTGGCTGTTGATTTTCAGGCTGACTCGCGAATAGAACCGGTTAAGCACCAACACCGGCGCCATCAATGCCAGACCGAGCAAAACCAGCATCATGTCGTAAAAGCAGAGCATCACCAGCCCGCCAAGCACCGAATAAATCACTTGCACCACCACGGGAATGTCGTGCTGGAAAAACGACACAACTTCTCGGGACAGTGCCGAGCGGGCCGCCACGGCCGAGACGCCCGCGCCTTCCTGGCGCTGTTGGGTAACCAGGCGGACTGCCAGATTCGTGCAGATGCGGCCGAAAGTGCGGACGTCATAAACGCGGCGCAGGACGGTCAGAGCCACGAAACTCAGATGTTGCACGGCCAGCAAGATCACGCCACGCATCGAATCGTGAAATAGATCGTCAATGGCCAGACCCAGCAAAAACGGCTGAGCGAGCTGAAGCAGGCTTTCGAGATTGAACAGGGCGTAAGTGATCAGCACACGCCATTTGTTTTCTTGGATCAAAGACCGCAGCAGGCCTGGCCCTTTGGCGGCGGTCGGCAGCGTGAGCGTGACAGTGGACATGGCGGCAACCTTGGGGCAACGGGAAACGTGCTTTGGGTACACGCTTCACATAGCGCGCGAATGTTCTGCTGTGACAGGCCGCCAAAAATGCAAACACGAAAGCACGAAAGCACGAAAAAAGCCGTCTTTTTCGTACTTTCGTGCTTTCGTGATTCGTATTAGTTCGTGACAGCGTTCAATTGTAACGGCGGCTGCTTGAGCCACGCCTCCTGCATGCCGATCCACTTGAGCAAACACAGGGACAGATTTAGCCGGTCCACGCCTTGAGCGCTATTGCCGATGCCCAACGCAGCCTGATGCAGGCAATTAAGCAGTGTGGGTTTGTCCAGGATATCCATATCCTCAACGGGCGAGGTTTGCACCACGCGCTCCAGCACCGGCATGTTGCGGGCCAGGCCCTGGAAATAGACTTCGTTGAAATGGCCCTTGCCCTTGCGCGTGCGGATTTCCTCCGGCAGCACGTCGCGCATCGCCTCGGCCAGGATTGGTTTTTGTTTGCCAGGCTCGGGCCAGCAGGTTTTTTGGATGCCAAGGCCGAAGCGTACCAAGCGCTGGTCGAGATACGGGTGCGTCGTGAGCAAACCGCGCGGCACGCCCAAAACCCAGCGGACCACATCGCCCATGCTCAAGTTGATCATCTCCAAGGAAAACGACAACGAAACAGGCCGGCAACTGTGATAAGACCGCCGAATGCGGGCAACGGCCCGGTCGCGCATGGCGTATTGCTTGGCGAAACTCTTGTGCAGCCAGGGGCCGATGGTGTTTTCGGTTTGTTTGTCCCAACTGGCGTAACCGCCGCGCCACCAATGGCCCAGGCCAGGCCGCAACCAGCTTGGCACCAGATGGGCCAGACCATTGGGCGTCAGGAACCGCCAACGGCTGGTGCTGTACGCCTGCGCCCAGCGCGACGACTCTTTCCAGGCGGCAATCAGGCGGCCTTTGCGAATCAGTTCGTGCAGATAATGCGGAGGCAAATTCACCAGTTCGTCTGCCCCGAAGCCGGTCATCAGCGTTTGAATGCCAAGTTCGACGGCGCGGTCCATGGTGAACTTATTCATCGTCGAGTTCCACAGCGCCAGGCTCGGCTCATCCTGGAAGCCCCCCTCCTTGAAGCCGTCGAAATCGAGAATGTCGTCGGCGATAATGCGGTGCGACACCATGCCCGGTTCCTTGAGGGCACAGTCGATGTAGCTAGTCTCGCGTGACAGAACTGCCAGCTTCTCGTAAACCAGCGACATGGCGTGCATCGGCTCGGCACTGCCGGCCTGGCGCAAAGCGCGAGCCGCCAGGATGGCCACCGCCGTCGAATCCATACCGCCTGAGAGATGGGCAGCCGTGCGGCCATGACAGCGCTGCTTGACAGATTCACGCAGCAACTCGCTGTAACGGGCGGCCACGTCTTCCAGCCTGGTGCTGGCCGGTTCCTCGATTTGCTCGCGCCAGTTCCACCATTGCGAGATTTCGGCGGTGTTTTTCTGGCAATCCACGTTAAGCAACATCGTGGGCAATACTCGCTTGACGCCTTCGTAAGCGCAGCCTTCGTAGTGCATCTCCTTCACGCCGCAACCGGGAATCATCAGAAACTCGGCCAGATAATCGCGATTGATCGTCTGTTTGGGCAGCAGCTTCACCAAAGAATGAAGGTCCGTGCTGACCGCGATCGTCTTGCCGCTGTGAATCCAGTAGAGCGGAAAACCACCAAGCAAATCGCGGCACGCCAAGAGCGTGTTTTTGGTGCTGTCCCAGACCAGGACAGCGTAATCACCCTCCAGATACTCGAGTGCCTTGCGGCCCATCTGGCGGTAAGCGGCCAGGACGAGCCCGGCGTGGCTTGCCGGCATTTGAGCGGCAGACAAACCCACGCGAGTCGCCAGTTCTTCGCGGTAGTAAAGCCGGCCAGCAAAAATAACCGTGGCGCCGTTTCCTGTGGCCGTGCTCATGAAGCTTGCCGCCGGCGCTGCTGGGTCGCCCAGCGTCGAAACAACGGTTCGCCCAGGTTCAGTGACGGCAAGGAAACCACAGTTCATGACAATATCTCCATCCCCTCACCCCAACCCTCTCCCCAATGGGGCGAGGGCGGTTGGCTGCGGGCTTAGGCATAACGTATCACGGGTTCATACTGCTGGCAGCGTGCCACTTCATCAGCCAAAGGCATGTCACCCACCGTGGTCCAGCAATGGGCATTGAGCGGATAAAGCGTGACGCCGACAAACATCGTCGCCGCCAAACCTGCCCGGCGAGCCAATGCCCACGAGGTCAAACCACGTTCTTTACAGGCCGTGCCGATCGTCAGCTTGGCCAGAGCGCCGCGGACCACCTCATCAATCTTCTTGGCCGCTGCCTGGGCCGCTGCGTCATCCGTCACCCGCTGTGCAGCCGGGAAGGCAGTTTGCCATAGTTCAACCGTCCTGGCCCATCCCAGCCAGCGACAGCACAAACTGGCCAGCGTCAACATGCCGGAGACTTTGCCCGCTTGCGTCGGCCGCAGCCAGCGGTTGAGTCGTAACAGCGTCGACATGACGCAGCGGGCCAACAATCCGGCCTTGCGGCGGCGCACATTTTGGCCCGCTTCGACAATCAGGCCTTTGTCCTTCAGATCGTTAATGAACGCGTGTACATCAGCCGCCACCGCGGCAACCTCGACGCCATAGCGCTCGGCGATGGTTTTGGCCGCTTGGTCTTGGCCGTGATTGAGCGTCTCCCGCAGCATCATGGCGGCCACGTCCGACAAAGCGTGAAATTGGCCGTCCAAATCGAGCAAGCGAGCGGAACCATCCGGTACATCGACAAGAATCACGTCCGGAGACAAGCGCGGCAATTGGCTACCAGCTATCATGGCCTACCTCGGGTTGGGTTAATTCGTTGACAACATCACATAGGCGCGCCCGTTTGCAATGTGACACGAATTCTGAGGGCCACCAACAAGCCCGCCGTGCGAAAGCTGCCTTCGGCGCAAACTCTGTGCTAGGTGTTGCGTTTTCCTTCACGGCGCCTTACACTCGTGATTGATCCATTTCACTACCGTACCGCTCCACGCGCGAGGACGTTCAGCGGGGCCAATCCTCTCCTCGCGGGAGCATCCCCATGATCCAGCGAACAAGGCGTGAGTTTTTGAGGGATGTCGGAACAGGGGCCGTCGTGGCCAGCGTCGGCACGAGCTTGGCCGCGGACCTGGGGTTTTCCCCGGCTTTTGCCGAGCAGGGCACTACTCGTTTGACCTTTGGTCAAATGGAGCCGCTGGTCAGCCTGATGCAAGAAACGCCGGCACAGAGGCTGTTGCCCCTCCTGGTCAAACGGCTGCAAAGCGGCACGGAACTGCGCGAACTGGTGGCAGCTGCCGCCTTGGCCAATGCCCGGACTTTCGGCGGCGAGGATTATGTCGGATTCCACACTATGATGGCCATCGCCCCGGCATTTCACATGGCCGGTGAGTTGCCCGCGGCACGCCGTGCTTTGCCGGTGCTCAAAGTGCTGTTTCGCAATGCCAACCGCATTCAAGAATTCGGCGGTCCGCCGCGCGAACTTCTGCATCCGGTTCAGGCTGTTGCGCTGGCTACAGGTCGTTCTGGCAACGAATCCCTGCGCGATACGGTGCGCCGCGCCAATATGAATGATGCCGAGCAGACGTTTGCCGCCGTGGCGGCGAATGCCGACGATGCGCTGAACAATGCGCTGTTTGCCGTGCAGGACGCCTGCGAAGTTCATCGCGTGGTGTTGCCGTACCGGTCCTGGGACCTGATGGGCATTATCGGCCAACAACAGGCGCACACGCTCTTGCGCCAATCGGTCCGTTATTGTGTGAAAGCTGAGACCCCAAATTATATCCGGCATCTGGGCGGCGTCCGCACTTTGGTCCCGCGGCTCTTGGATCGGCATCGGCTGCTTAGTCGCAGACCAGGCAGACGCATTCGTGACGACCGCTGGCTGGAAGAGTTGAGCCAAACGATCTTTCGCGGCACACCAGAACAAGCCGCCGATGCCGCGGCTGACGCCCTGGCCAAAGACAATGCTCCCGAAGCCGTTGGCGAAGCGATTTCCCTGGCCGCCAACCAATTGATACTGCGTGACAACGGCCGGCCGCAGGCCGCCGGCCCAGAGAAGCCAATCGGCAGCGTCCACGGCGACAGCATCGGCGTGCACGCTTGCGACTCCGCCAACGCCTGGCGCAACCTGTCGCGGGTGGCCAACGCTCGCAACAAGGTCGTGTGTCTGATCCTCGGCGCCTGGCAAGTGGCCCACGACCGTGGCGATCGCGGCGGCACCTTCCTCACATGGGAGCCGTATCCGCGCGCGGACGCCCGAGAGCAAGTCCGTACCGTCGCGCCCGACCGGCTTTTGCCCAGCTTGGACGAAGCCATTCGCGGCCGCAATCAAGCCCGCGCCGCCGCGTTGGTCGAGCGTTATGGAACCAGCAACCTGCCGGTTCGGCCGCTGTGGGATTTATTGCTGAGTTTTGCGATCAGTGCAGACGGTGCTTTGCATGGCGAGAAGTTTTATCGCACTGCCAGCGAGGAGTTCGCGGCCAGTCGGCCGGCGTTCCGTTGGCGGCAACTGATCGCCCTGGCGCGCGTAAACGCCAGTGCCTACGGATATGCCGCGCCTGGGTATGCGGACGCTTGCCAATTGCTGGGAGTTTGAACGAGAGCGGGATCGCCGATTAGGTCAGCGCCGTGTGCCATGCCCATGGCTTGAAATCGCTTGGCTAACAGACAACAATTACAAAGGACCAACCTTCCACGCCAAAAAACAGGAAGGCTAACCATGACGAACCTGCAGCAACTCAATGGTGACCTTGCTAAAAAGCTGATGAAGGAGGGGCTCAACAATCCTCAATGTGCATATGCAGGCAAATTCGTCGGTATTGCCAACGGCAACGTCGTGGCCGTTGCAGACAATTGGGACGAACTTGCCCGCCGCCTCCATCAGGTCGAGCCTGACCCCGCCAAGACCTGCGCGCTCGAAGTTGGGCGTGACTATGACGCCGTGCAAGAGATTTGGGGGTTGCACTGATGCCCCGATCGCAATGGCCCTTGCGGAATGATAGACCGAGCATTCAGATCACGCTTACTTTCGCGCAAGGTAGTGGGCCCACCGCCCGCGACCTGTTGGCGGATACTGGCGCAGGCAACGCGCAAGCGAGCTTTGAGTTGCTCTTGGAGGAAAGTGATTGCTTGATGTGCGGCGGCACGCCGGCGCAAACTGTGGTGCTCAGCGGTGCTTATGCCGGCACGCACCCGATTTACCTCGTTCGTGTTCGTCTTCCCAACCTTGGTTTTGATCACGTCCTTCCCGTAGTTGGTGTTCCGGCCGTCCCGGCCGGTTTTGACGGGATTGCATGCTTCCGATTTCTGAATCGGTTCAACTACGGCAATTATGGCGACTCTGGCCAGTTTGGACTTGAGCTTTGATTGGTCGTCGGAGTGAGAGGCTGAATGGTATTTTCACCGACAACCCAAGTTTTAATTTGTGCCGGAGCGCTAATCGCCTTAAGCCAAATCCTTATCCTCAAACAAAATCAACCCAAACAAAAGCGCAATCGCCGAGTACGTCAGCGCATACAGCGCCACATTGGCCGTGTACCACGCGAACTCCATGGGCGGCAGCGGCGTATCGCGGACCACGGCGCCGCTCATGTCGAAATGCTCCAGGCCCGGCATCAGCACGTCAAACACGCCGGCGGTGAACTTCACCAGCTGCGGCTTTTGGTGCGACACGGCCGTCAGCACCGGCGCCAGGTGGCCCAAAAAGTAAAAAATGGCGCAAATAATGAAGTTAATCGTGAAATGCATGCGTGTCGCAAGAGCGACAGAGATCGACAGCAACACCATCATCT
>DASRAT010000391.1:0-4666 GCA_035638015.1 Gemmataceae bacterium
AACCGCCTCTCCACCAAAACATGAAACACCCAGGCCGCCCCAATCGACAGCCCCGTCGCCACCGGGACTGTCACCAGCAACGTCGGCACCAACCCCCGAATGCCCCACTCGTAAAAACTGTGACTCACCAAAATCGTAACCGGCCAGTGCAGCAGGTACAGGCTGTAGCACAGCTGGCCGCATAAAGCGAGCGGCTGTATCAAACGAACCGCCGCCAGGCGGGCATCCCAGCGATGCAAAAGCGCGAGCACCAGCGCCATGCAAGCGCCAAAAATCAGCTCAAAGGCGACCGTTTTTTGTTCCACACCGCTAACGGCCGGCAGCATCCCATAGCGCAGGACGATTGCTCCCGCCAGGCCGCCAAGCGGAATTAGGCACTGGCGCCACACCCACGGTTTTTGCGTCTGCGTGACGAAATAGAAAACCCAAATGCCGGCCGCGAAGTTCAGCCAGTGGCCATCGAAGAAAAAGCCCGAAAACCGCGGCTCGGCGGACAAAAACGTAAACGGCAGCATGGCCAGGGTAAACACGGTGATCACGATCGCGCCGCGGAACAGATGCCTTGGCGCCAGGAGCAAAAGCAGGCCGCACAGGGCGTAAAACTGTTCCTCGAAGCAAAGCGTCCAGGCGGGCCCGAACAGGAATTTCTTGGGGCTCCAACTGCCGATCACATATGGACGCCATGTCTCGGTGAGCGTCAAATTGCCCAGCCATTGCGGCAGCGTCAAGACTCCCGGATCAGGGATGCGGCATTCACCCTGTGTCACCAGGCTGTCAAATCCAAATAAGGTGCTGACATAAAAGAGTGCCACCAGTAGCAGCAGAAAAATCCAGTACGGCGGATATATGCGGCGAAAGCGCCGCCAAAAGAATAGCGCGGCGCCGTGATTGTGACGCCGTGCCGAATCGGCGGATGCGGCGATGCAGTAACCGCTGATAACAAAGAAAAACGCAACGCCGGTGAAGAGCAGCTTGTGGATGCCATGAATGGCGGTGACCAGCAGTCCCGGCAGATTGGTCGTGGACCAGTCGTCATCGACGAGTGTGCCCGAGGCATGGCCGATGACGATCATCAAACACGCCACACCGCGCCAGGCGTCTAGCAGGCGGTAGCGTGTGCTGCGCAGTGCGGAACCGTTGCCGTTGTTCACGGCAGAGGGGGAGAGCATGGGGTTGCCTTACTCGCGCACCCACAAGCATAGCACAAGGATTAACCACGGATAACTCGGATGACACCGATAAATGGAGCGCTCGGTGAAAAACTGACTTTTGATGCCGGGGCTCGCGCTCGACAATTCCCGTTTTTTTATCCGTGCCATCCGTGCTATCCGTGGTTAAAATCGCTCTTGCGGCAACTTCAACTCTCGCCCTCCTTTTGGTGGACTTCGGCCATGAAAAAAGGCATCATTCTCGCGGCTTTCTCGTCTTTTTTGCTCCTGGCTGTGCTAATTCCCGTTCCCCCGAGCAAAGCCGCCGACACCGAGCAAACCGCGGCCAGCTACGTAGTCATCGTCTCACAAAAAACCCACGCCGACGCCGCCTGGCGCAAAGTGGTTGATGCGTTAGTTGCCAAGCACAAGGCTCAGGTCATCACCTTTGACAAGGATGTCACCGAAGCCTTGCCCAAGCTGAAACAGATTTTTCCCAAATACGCCTGTTTCGTCGCCAAGCCGACGGAAGCCACCAAGGGATTTGTCGCCAATGTCAGTACCATGACCCGGCAACTCGACGACGATCCCTACACCGATGTGATCTGGGGTGTGCTGACGGGATATGACGCCGACAATGCCTTGCGCATCGCCTCCGAGAAGAAGCCGCTGACTGTCCGCCGCGTCGCCTCGGGAACGGAGATCGCCCTCGACCATTGTAATGAGGGAGTTTGGTACAGCGAGCTGAAAGCCGGCCAGGTGGTTCGCAAAACCGCCGACGGCAAAACCATCTCGGAAAAAGGACCGACCGATACCACCAAGTTGCTGGCCGATGAATTGACCCAGCACAAGGCCGACCTGTTCGTGACCTCCGGCCATGCTTCGGAGCGCAACTGGCAAATCGGCTACAGTTACAAAAATGGTTATTTCAAATCGAAAGCCGGCATGCTCTACGGCTCCGACACCACCGGCAAGCAATTCCCCATTCAATCCGATCAGCCGCGTGTTTATCTGCCGATCGGCAATTGCCTGATGGGCCACATCGACGGCCCCGACGCGATGGCATTGGCCTTCATGAACAGCGTCGGCGTCCGTCAGATGATCGGCTACACCGTGCTGACCTGGTACGGCTACGCCGGCTGGGGCAATCTCGATTACTTCATCGAGCAGCCGGGCCGCTACAGTTTCGCCGAGGCATTCATCGCCAATCAACACGCCTTGATCCACCGCCTGGAAACCTATTACCCCGAAGGCACGCGCATGAAAGTCGAGCCGGGCTCGAAACCGCCGACGCCGAAACAACTCTCGGCCAAGGCCAAAGCCGCCGGCGTGAAACCGCAAGACGTGGTCGGCCTGGTCCACGACCGCGATGTTGTCGCCCTCTACGGCGACCCCGCCTGGGAAGCCCGCATGGCCCCCGGCGAATGCGCCTGGGAGCAAAAGCTGACCGAAAAAGACGGCCGCTACACGCTGGAGATCATTCCCAAACGCGGCGCCAAAACCTTCACCCCGATCAATACCAACGGCTCCCAACGCGGCTACCGGCCAATCGTGGCGTTTTTGCCGCAGCGGGTGAAGGACATCGAAATCTTGGAGGGCAAGGAGCTGGACGCGGTGGTGACGCATTCATTTGTGCTGGTGCCGAATCCGAAGGTTTCGGATGGGAAGACGCTGAAGGTGGTGTTTCGGGGGGCGAAGGTGAAATCATAGCCGGGACAATTGAGAGTGCCCGATTTGTCATTTCGCAAATCGCCGGGCGGAATTCATGAGGGCAGCCGGCACGGTCCTGGTAAAATGAGCCGGCTCGCAAACTCATATCAGGAGCGCTGCCATGCTTGCTCTCACTTCCGTCATTCTCTCTCTCGGCTTCGTGGGATTAATGTATTGGACGTACAAGGCTGAAAAGCCGCCCAGCCCGTTGGCGTTGCTGTTTGTGGCGGGCTTTGTGGCATTTTTGGCCGTTTGTTTTTTGCCAGCACTTTCTCTGCAAATCGTCCTCGTCATTCCCGCTTTTGTTTTTTGGAAAATTTGCCAATGGCCGGCGAAGTCACTGTTGGCCTACATGGTCCTGGCAATGGTCGGATCTTACGGCATTCTCGCTTTTCTCGTTTGGGAAGAAATCAATGAACACCATCGGCTGAGACAGGAGTATGCTTTCGAGTCTATCGAAAAGCGCTTGCCGGCGCCGAAAGCTTCCGCCCAAACAAAATTGTCCAAGGAAACCAACGAGCAATTGATGCAATTTGAGAACACAGTTGCCGAGCAATCGAGCAATTTCCGCAATGTTATGCTCAGCCGATTGCACGACAAAAGCGTTCTCGATTTCATTGCCAGCCCGGGTTTTGGAGTCGGGAGACGCATTCAGCCATCGAAATGGTCATTGAAAGTTGACCGGTTTGGTGACGAAAATCCGATTCCCCAGCCTGTCCTGCCGCCGTCTACGCTGTACCCCGAAGCCAACCTCCCCGAACCAACGAGTGTGAAACCTGATCCGCTCCGTGCAATGCACATGGAAAGTGTCGTCAATTTCGCCAATGCGGGCGGTTATGGCTTGTTTTTCAGCCCCCAAAAAGTGGCCGGGTTTCAATCACATCGATTTAACATGGTTCCGCAAGCCACGGAATGGAAAGTCCAAACGATCGAGTTGGTTGGCCTGCTCATGCATGACGATCCAGTTGTCTACGTCTCCAATGAGTTGCCACGGATGGAAAAGAAGGGCAAAGTGCCAACTAGAGCCTTGAATATCTTCGAAGCGACCGGCCTCAAGCAATTGCAGGAAGGCGACGATTTGTATGTTCGCGAAGGTGAAGGCGCCATTCGCATGGTTGGGGCCGTGCGTAGCGTTGAGCAATGTCTAAAGTGCCACGGCGGCCAGCGTGGCGATCTTTTGGGAGCGTTTTCGTATCGATTGCAACGCGTGCAGTGACGGCGGGGCGCTACCAAAAGCTTCGCTCTCGGAGTCCACTGTGAAATTAAAGCAAGCCAAAAAACATTTCCTGAAATCGTTGGAAGCCGCCGGTCAGTCACTGGCTTCGCTCCGCCCGGCGGATGGCATCGACCTGATGCTGCGCTTTTACCTGAATGAACGAGCCGACGGCTGCGTGATTGACGAAGACGGCGACATGCTCCTGGTCCAGTGGGGCTGCTATGATTGGGGCCAGGGCGAAGCCTTCGAGTTCAACATCACCCGGCAATTCCTTGATGCGAACCAAGAGGAAGAGGACGATACGTTTCAGCTTTCGTTGACCTTCAAGTTTGAGCCACAGAAAGCCCTGCGAAACCTGGCTGTCGGAAATGAGTGGTGCCCTACACCCAATGATCTCACCAGCTTTCGTTCGTTCATCGACGGTTCCGCTGCCTTCAAAGCCATCGCCAAGGAAAAGCCGAAGGAGGTGATCTTGGAGTTCGGCAATGCGGGGTAGCGGTTTTTTTGACTCTCGGTCCTCGTGATTGATTGCCATGCTCGATATCGTCAAACGCCGGTGGTTGTTGCTGGTCTGCCCTGTCCTGGTTACAGC
>DASRAT010000392.1:0-2591 GCA_035638015.1 Gemmataceae bacterium
GCGCTGAAGGGCGTGGCACAATTGTTGGCCCGCCAGGCGATCTGGCCGCCGCCGCCCACGGACCCGCAAACGCCAGATTTTGCCCTGGCACGCTATGTCGTGTGGCCGTCAACGGGCCCTAACCCCGAGATTGGCCTGGGCCGCCAGCAAGCGCAGTGGTCACCGGGACAAGGCTATCGACTTTGGGAAGTGGTAAACCCAGTCGCCGGCTCGGTCGTTGCCGCCGCCTGGCCGGCGCCCACGATGCTTATGCTCAGTTCCGCCGAACAGCGGCGGATTTTGACTCAAGTGGCCAGCCACCGCGACCCCCCGGCCGGCAAAGGCTGGACGCCGCTGGTGCCCTTGCAAGTCGTGGTCCAAACGCGGGAGATGATCCCCTGGATGCGCACCCCCCCGAAAGCCGAGCCCGCGCCAAAATAGCATTCGGTAGCCGGTAGGGTGGGTGGAGTCTTCGGAACCCACCACAATGCTGCTCAGGAAGGCAACAACTCCTTGACCGCCTCGCGTTCCTCCTCCAATTCCTTGAGGGTGGCCGCGAATTTCTGTTGCCCAAATGCATCGAGCTTGACGCCGTCCACCACGGTGTAGTTACCCTTGCCGTCGGTCCGGCACGGATAGCTGAACACCATGCCCGCCGGCACGCCATATTCGCCCTTGGACACCACGGCCTGGCTCACCCAATCGTTCGCCGGCGTCGCATGAAGAAGGCTTTTGACATGATCCAATGCCCCGTTGGCCGCGGACAAAGCAGAACTTGAGCCGCGCATCTTGATAACCGCCGCCCCACGATTTTGACACTGCGGCACAAAAGTATTCTCCAACCAATTGCGGTCTGTAATTACTTCCGTCGCCACTCGCCCCTTGATCTTGGCATTGGTGAAATCGGGATATTGCGTATTGGAATGATTGCCCCAGATGGTGACCTGCGTCACGTCTTCGTTGGCGACGGCTGCCTTTTTGGCCAGAGCGCCGCGAGCGCGATTGTGATCCAGCCGCGTCATGGCGGTCCAGCGCTCCGCCGGTATCTCGCGGCCATTGCGATAAGCCACCAGGCAATTGGTGTTGCACGGATTGCCGACCACCAGGATGCGAACATCCTTAGCCGCATTGGCCGCCAGCGCTTTGCCCTGGCCGACGAAAATCTTGCCGTTGATGCCAAGCAAATCTTTGCGTTCCATGCCTTGCTTGCGCGGGAAAGAACCGACCAACAGCGCCCAGTTCACGTCTTTGAACGCCTTGTTAGCGTCGTCGGTCACGATGATCTCTTGCAGCGCCGGGAAGCTGCAATCGTCCAACTCCATCGCCACGCCCTCAAGCGTCTGCATCGCCGGGGTGATTTCAAGCATTTGCAAGATCACTTTGGTTTGCGGGCCGAAGATCTCGCCCGACGCCAGGCGGCCCAGCATGGCGTAAGCCACCTGTCCCGCCGCCCCAGTTACCGCCACACGGATTACGTTTGCCATGACTCTGTCCCTCGCCTGTGAAGCATTGAAACAATACTGATAATTAAGCACTGCAAGCGGGATCGGCTACCTGCTTCACGGATTTGAAGAGCATTTGGGTGGCACGCCCTGAAAGGGCGTGAGCGCCCTCCACGCCCTTTCAGGGCGTGCCATCCGACGTGGTTTTGAGTTCAAAGGGAGTTCACAATGGCAGTTAAAATTGGCATCAACGGCTTCGGCCGCATCGGCAGATTGGTGTTTCGCGCCCTGGTCGAGCAGGGCTTGCTCGGCAAAACCCTGGATGTGGTCGCCGTCAATGACCTGGTGCCGGCCGACAATCTGGCCTACTTGTTGAAATACGATTCAACCCAAGGCAAATTCGGCGGCACCGTGGTTAGCGAGAAATCAGCGCCGTCCGTTGCTGAAGACGACATGTTGGTTGTCAACGGCCACAAGATCAAATGTCTGGCCGTCAAGGAAGGTCCGGCCGCGCTGCCTTGGAAGCAACTCGGCGTCGAATATGTCCTCGAATGCACGGGCCTTTTCACCGAAGCCGAAAAAGCCAGGGGCCATTTGACCGCCGGCGCCCGCAAGGTGCTGATTTCGGCACCGGGCAAGGGTGAGGACATCACCATTGTCATGGGCGTCAACCACGAGAAATATGACGCCGCCAAACACAACATCATCTCCAATGCCAGCTGCACGACGAACTGCCTGGCCCCTGTCGTTCACGTCTTGCTCAAGGACGGCTTCGGCATCGACGAAGGCTTGATGACGACGATTCACAGCTACACCGCCACGCAGAAGACAGTGGACGGCCCATCCAAGAAAGACTGGAAAGGCGGCCGCGCTGCGGCGTGCAATATTATTCCTTCGACTACCGGCGCTGCCAAGGCTGTCGGCCTGGCGATTCCCGAAGTCAAAGGCAAACTGACCGGTATGTCCTTCCGCGTGCCGACGCCGACGGTTTCGGTGGTTGATTTGACGGTCAAGACGACCAAGGCCACAAGCTACAAAGAAATCTGCGCCGCCATGAAGAAAGCCAGCGAAACGTATTTGAAAGGCATCCTGGCCTACACGGAAGACGAAGTGGTTTCCTCGGATTTCATTCACGATCCGTATTCGAGCATCTTCGACGCCGGTTCGGGC
>DASRAT010000393.1:0-8265 GCA_035638015.1 Gemmataceae bacterium
CGGAGACTTGCAACCAGCGCGTGCCCTGCGGCGTCACTTGCGGCAAGCGCTTCAACTCGGCAGGCGTGCCCATGGCGAGCATATTCGAAAGATAGATATAACCAACGCGGGCACATCGCTCCGCTTCATCCATGTAATGCGTGGTCACAACAAGGGTGATGCCCTCGGCCGACAGTCTGAACAACAAGTTCCACAGGTCGCGCCGGGCCACGGGGTCGATGCCCGCCGTCGGCTCATCGAGAAAGATCAAACGGGGCCGGTGCAGCATGGCGCACACCAGCGCCAGCCGTTGTTTCCAGCCGCCCGACAACCGCCCCGCGCGGCGCTCTACGTATGGCTTCAATCCCGTCAAGGCAATCAGCTCGGCTTTGCGGTCCCTGGCGTCGGCCGGTTTCAGGCCGTAAATGCCGGCGTAAAAGTCCATGTTTTCGTTGGCGGTCAAATCCTCGTACAGCGAGAATTTCTGCGACATGTAACCGATCTGGGAGCGGACAACCTCGGCTTCCTTGGCCACGTCGCGGCCAAGCACCGTGGCCGACCCCTCCGCAAACGGCACCAGGCCGCACAGGCCGCGGATGAGCGTGGTCTTGCCGGAGCCGTTGGGGCCGAGCAGACCGAAGACCTCGCCGGGGCTGACAGTCAAGTTGGCCCGGTTGACCGCGGTGAAATGGCCGAAGCGAATGGTGACGCCGCGGGCGTCAATGGTCAGCGCCACGGACTGCCCTCCAGCGGGATCGTCACCTCTGCGGCCAGGCCGGCCCGGAAAACGTCACGCGGATCCTCCACCTGCACCTTGACGGGAAACACCTGAAAACGGCGTTCGTCGATGCTTTGCACGTTGCGTGGCGTAAATTCGCTGATGGTGCCGACCTGGACCACCTTCCCTTTGAACACCTCACTCGGATAAGCATCAATGCGAACATCGACTGCCGTGCCGTCTTTGATCTTGCTGATCTGCGTTTCCGGCACATAAACCTTGATCCAGATGTCCTTGGCCCGCAGAACGCGGATGACAGGCTGATTGGCCGCCACCACGTCGCCGGGACGCACGGCAATCACTTCGACAAAGGCTTTTTCCGGGGCGTAGATCGTTTGTTCCTTGAGGTTGACCTCGAATTCCTCTTTCTTGGCCAGCGCTTCCTCGTAGCGTGCCTTGGCGTACAGCTTGTCCTCGTTGCGGGTGCCGGCCAGCAACAAATCGAGATTGGCCTTGGCTTGCTCCCATTCGCGCAGGGCGGCAGCCTTTTCTTCAACGCGATAGCCGAATTCCATCATGGCGACGTTGGCTTTGAGGGCGCTGAGCTTGCTTTGCGTTCGGTCGCGCAAGGCCCGTGCCAGGTCCAGTTCCGACTTGGACGTGGAGCCTTGAACGTACAAACGATCCATGCGTTCGAATTCTTCGCTGGCCTGCTTGGCATCGGCCACGGCGGCTTCCAGGTCGCTTGTGGCCTGCTTCTTCTCCTCTTCGCGGTAACCCGCCTCTTTCCAATCGAGCATGGCCTTGGCCTTGGCCGCTGCCGCCTTGGCCGCGGCGATTTCCTCGGCCCTTGGCCCATATTCGGCTTTCTGCCATTCCTGATAAAGCTGATCGACTTTTGCCTTTTGCTGGGCATATTGTTTTTCCAGCTCCGGCACTTCAAAGGTCACTAATTTCTGGCCTTTTTCAACCAGATCGCCTTCGCGGACATGGAGCGCCGCGACCCGTCCGCCCACCTTGGAAGCTAGCCGAACTTCCTGAATTTCAACGATGCCTGGCAAAATGAGCGTATTGGGGCTGGGCGTCAGCCAGCGATAAAGGCCATAGGCGCCGGCCGCGGCGAGGAGGATCACGACTGCTGCGATGACGTAAACGCGTTTCACCGCAAGACTCCTGAAAAGAACGCAAAACCCATCACTTTCATGATAATGGTTGGCTGCCGCGAAGCGATGGCAGTAGCGTGGTTTTCCTGGGCAAAATGGCGGAATTGTGGGGGTTGTGCCAATTTTTTTCAAAAAAACAGCTGGCCGATTTGACAGGTTTCTAAACGTGCCCTATGTTTGGGTGCCGTTTGCGATGAAAGGAAGCGCCTGTTGCAGAGCGCCCTTTCCCCTCTTTAAAACCTTCTCGCCGCCGGCTTTAACAGTGACGTGTCGAGTTTCATGCAAGGAGCGACGCACCGGCAATTTGTTGCCGCCAGGGTCCACGACAAAGGCAAACCATCTGTAAAGGTGGGACGCAAAGCCATGGGTCCTCGCAAGAGGATCGCCAGGTTACCGAACGGAAGTGGTCCACCCTGGAATCGCAGAGCTTTTTGGACCATTGATTCGACACGTGACATTTATGTTCGCCGGACGTTTGTTCGCTTCCCGCTTATTGTGAAGCGGGGCCCAGGCGAAGTCCTCCAACGGCCGGTAAGTTGCTTGCGCGTGTGCGCGGCGTTTCTTTCTCTGGACCGGAAAGGATAGTAGCCCATGTTTTCTTCGATCAAGAATTGCGTCGTTAATTTCCTCAAGCGTGAAGACGGCCCGACGGCAGTCGAGTACGCGGTGATGCTTGCCCTAATTATCGTGGTATGCATCGCGGCCATCACGGCGCTCGGCAGCAATGCCAACCAGACCTTCACGTCAGTCGGAACCGCCATCGGCGGCGCCGGCAGCTAATGCTTAATGGCGTATTGGAATTGGCAGCGGCCGGAGTAGAAATAACTCCGGCCGCTGCCGTTTTCTGGCATCTACTTTTACATCCGCTCGACGGTGCGAATCCCGAGCAAATCCAAACCACGCTGGATTACCCGGGCCGTCAGATCGCACAGCAATAGCCGACTCTGCCGCAACTCCGGCGTCGGCGCTTTCAGCACCGGACAAAACTGGAAAAAGCCGCTGTAAGTCTTCGCCAAATCCCACAAATAATTCGTGATGGCATTGGGCTGATACGCCGAGGCCGCGTCGTAGAGAGCTTCCTCGAAGCGCAACAGGCTCAACGCCAGCGCGCGTTCATGATCCGACTCCAGTAACGGCGTGGCCGGATTTGTGCGAAATTGCGCCAAATCGGCGTCACCCTTGCGTAAAATGCTGCGGTTGCGCGCGTAGGCGTACTGCATATAAGTGCCCGTGTTGCCGGTCATTGCTAGCATTTTTTCCCAGCTAAACACGTAATCGGTCGTGCGATTCTGGCACAAATCAGCGTATTTCACCGCGCCGAGCCCAACCCCCTCGGCGATTTCCCGGCGCTCTTGGTCGCCAAGTTGCGGCACTTCCTCGCCTCGCTCCATGCGTTCTTGGCGCGTCTGTTCGTACACATCGGCGGCAAGATCCACGGCCTCATCAAGTAAGGAAGTCAATTCCACAACGCCGCCCTCGCGTGTCTTGAGCGGCTTGCGGTCCTCCCCCAACACCGACCCGAACGATGTGTGTTCAAGCTCAACTTTGTCGTAACCCCAGCGCCGCGCCGCTTCGAACAGGTTTTGAAAATGCAGCGCTTGCCGTGCATCCACCACGTAAAGCATCGCATCGGGATGCCATTGCGCGGTCCGATAGCGAATCGTCGCCAGGTCGGAAGTCGTGTAAGTGAACGCCCCATCGGTCTTGCGAACCATTGCCGGCGGTTTGCCCTCGCCGAAAAAGATGACAATGGCGCCCTTGCTTTCCTGCGCAATGCCTTTCTTCAATAAATCGTCCACAACGTCAGCGAGCATCGGCTGATAAAAACTCTCGCCGTGAATGAAATCGAAATGCACGTCGAGCCGGCGGTAGATGCGCTCGTTGACTTCCAGGCACCAGGGCATGAATTGCTGCCACAAGCGCAGGTTTTCCAGATCGCCGCCATGCAACTTGGCCGTTTCCTGGCGGGCGGCGTCGGCCACTTCTTTGCCTCGTGCGACCTCTTGGGGCGTGAATTGCGCTTCGTTGTTTACACCTTCATCTTCATCCTGTTCCGCCGGTTTGATGAGATTGCGCACCAACAGGTAAAGCCGCAGCATCTCCGCCACCGGGTCCGCTTCGAGGGCCTGTTTATCCAGGAAATTTTTGTAACCGTACAGCAGCATGCCGAACTGCGTGCCCCAATCGCCGACGTGATTGTCGCCGATCACGCGATTGCCGAGAAAGCGCAGCAGCCGCGCCAGGCAGTCACCGATGATGGTGCTGCGCAAATGGCCGACATGCATCGGCTTGGCGACGTTGGGCGAGCTGTAGTCGATGACATACGTTTTGGGCGGATTGGCGACGCCGACGGTCAAACGATCATCGGCGGCCATGGTTTGAAGTTGTTTGGCGAGCCAATCATTGCGCAGCCGCAAGTTGATAAACCCCGGCCCGGCAATCTCCGGCTTTTCCAGCATGTCGCCGAGCGGCAGCCGGTCGATGATCTCCTGGGCCACGTCGCGCGGTTTCTTGCCCAGCGGTTTGGCCAGGCTCATGGCGCAGTTGGCCTGATAATCGCCGTGCTGGGAATCCTGGGCCGGCTTGACCATCGCCACGGCTTTTTCCACATCCGCGGCGTAGCCGGTCAATGCCTGGCGGAAGGCGTCTTGCATGAGATGGAGAAGATTCATGTGTTTTTCTCAATGTCGCGGCGAACTAAACTGACTTACCACAGGCGAGCAATGCCGTAAGCGTCAAATGCACCATCAACGGACACGACTGTCAGGCCCTCGACTAATGCCGTGGCAGCTACCAGACGATCAAAAGGATCGCGATGGTGCAAGGGAAGCGTTGTGAGCGGCTCAATATGGCCGGCTTCTAATGGTAACAAATGAATGTCGTTGGTGGTTAAAGCCGCGGGAAACAAGGCCGAGAATGGGACTTTAAGCGGCAATTTGCCCAACCGGACTTTGAGCGCGATTTCCACAAGACATGCGGGACTGAGAAAGCGCTCGTTGGCCGGATCCTCGATGGCTGATTTGGCCGTGGCACTCAGTTTTGGATCATCGTTGAGAAACCACAACAATGCGTGGGTGTCGAGTAAGAGCCTCATGCCATGTACTCACGCAATTCCTCTAGTGGCTCATTAAAATCTGGCCCTATTTCGAAAAAACCCTTGAAGCTGCCGGCGCGAGGCACGCCTGTCACGGGTGGGCGCGGCCGATTCGCCACCAAACGAATCGTGCCGCCGTTAGTCGCGCGAATCGCCACGCTGTCGCCGGCTTGAGCTGCCGTGATGAGATCGGGCAAGCACTGCTGAGCTTCCATCACCGTCACTTCAATCATGATTTTGGCCTCGTTCGTTAACGCCGCGTCCAATCAACGTGCGGCGCATCCGCCCACAAATCTTCCAGGCCATAATACACCCGCGTGTCGGGATCGAACACGTGAATGACGATGTCCCCGTAATCCTGCACTACCCATTTGCTGGCTTCGTAGCCTTCAATCGACGTGCGCTTGTCGCCGGCGCCGCGCATCAAGGCGTCGATCTCTTCAGCGAGCGTATGAATTTGCCGGCGGCTGGCGCCGGTGCAGAGTAAAAGGAAATCGTATAGCGGTGTGATGCCGCGCATGTCGAGAATGACGATGTCACGGGCCTTGTTGTCCTCGGCGACGTGTGCGCATTGGACCACGAGATCAAGCGCGACCGCGGACCGTGCGGTCGACTCGCGCTGCAATGTTGCGGTACTCAAAGGACCTCCTTCCGCAAGGAAAAATGGGGCGTGGAGGCTTGGCAAGACGCGCCAAAGAGCGCAATCAGCTTATTGGTCGAATTTGCCGTTGGTCACCTCCAGGCTGGCTATCGCCGAGCCATGCCCTTGGGCTGATGCGGACCACATGGATTGGATGAGGCAATTGAAGATTCTCGCGGGAGAATCTCACCTCTCTACCTTCATCATCACGTGGCCTCCGCGCCGCGTCAAGCGGCAAGGGCAAAAAAACTCTGCCAATGGGACACGAGAATGGGATGAGAGGTTCGTGAAGAAATGGTGTCAGGCCGCTCGCGCCGGGGGCAACATGGGCGTTTCGGCGCTGTCCAGCAACAGCCGCGCCAGGCGGTCAACCTCGGCCTGCAGGGCCGCGATTTGCTGTTCGCACTGCTCGCGCTGAATCTCGGCATGGACGAGTTGTTGCTGCAACTTGCCTTGCTCGGCTTCGGCCAAGGCCAGGGTTTGTTCCCAGCCGCTTTGCCGTTGCGACAGATTGGCCTCGCGATTGGTCAGTTCTTCCGCGATCTGCAGCAAGTCGCGGCCGCGCTGCTGCAAGCGGCTGGCTTCCGCCTTGAGACGCTCGAATTGCTCGGCACTGACGCGCAGGGCCACGGCGTTTTGCTGTGCCCAACCCTTGCGCAAACGTTCCAGACGGCTTTCCGTGGCAGAGGGATCGTCGGAGCGCAGCACCAGCTGCTCGCGAAATTCCTCCAGGGCCAGCGTCTTTTCCGCCAGCTCGCGCTGCTGCTGCTCCAGGGAAAGGTCGCGCTTCCAGCATTCTTCCCGCAGTGCCGCGCAATCCTCGCGCAGCTGTTCGCAGGCCGCCCGCTCCGCGCTCAAATGAGCCATTTCTTGCAAGCGGCGCTGGGCCCACGAGCGCCGCAATGCCGCCAGGGCTTGCAGGTAAGTCTCGGCCACTTCTTCACGCCCACGCAACTCGGCCAGCAAGCGGTCGCGCTCGCTGTCCCAGGCTGATTCCTTGATCCGAACGCGTGCGGCCCAGCCCTTGAGGTTTTGACGGAACCGGGCCAATTCCTGGTGGCGCTGACGCATGGCAGTTTCAGCCTTGTCCAGCGCCGCCTGGCGTATGTCCAGGTCTTTTTGTTTCTGAGACACGGATTCGGCCCAGGTAATCAACTCGCCCAACACCCTGGCGCGCGATTTTTCCCACTCCTGATGGGTCAGGGCCAGCCGTTGCCAAAACTCGACAAGCTCCAAACGCCGGGCGACGAGTTCATCGGCCAGGCTGTCAAGCTGCAATGCCGTGGCCTGAATCGTCCGCGCCTGTTTGACGAGGATCGGGGGCGGTTGAGCTTCGGCGATTTCGAAAGTTTCGGTCTTGTCAGGCTGCACCGCTGCCGTCAGCTCGTTGAGCTTACGCCGTTGATTGGCGATGCGCTCCTCCAGGCCCTTGGCTTCTTGCTCCGCGAACTGGCGCTTCAGCTCCCAATCTTGCTTTTGTTCGCCGAACATTTGTTCCGCGTTGGCCAAAGCGTCTTCGCGCTGACGCAGCCTGTGGGCGCGTGCCGCAAAGTCGGCTTCCTTGCGGCCGCGTTCTTCACGCCACTGGCCTTGCTCCGCCGCCAGCTTTTCGCGTTCCGCTTGCAGCTGCCGCTTGACCAGCTCCATGTCGCCATTGAGGCTCAAGCGTGCACGCACCAGCTCCTCGCGCTCGCGCTGCACTTTTTCCGCTTCGCGTTCGATCCGTTGATGCTGATCGCTGACCGCGGCTTCGCGCTTGCTGATTTGTTTGCGTTCACCCGCCAACTGGCGCAGACAATGTTTTTTCATCCGGCGGCGCAGAATCAATACCCGCTGCCGCTCGGCCCGGCTCCGCTTTTGCTCGGTCTCAATTGCTTTTTGCCGCCGGGCTAATTCTTCGGTTTGTTGGATCCAGGCGTTGGCGTGCTCTTGCCGCTCCTGCTCCAGGGTCGTGCGAGCCGTTTGAACTTGATTGGCAAGATGCAAAACGCGCTGACGTTTTTCGTCCAGGTGGGCGGAAAGTTGCTCTTGTTGACGGGTGAGTGCTTCTTGCTGCTGCAGCAGTCGGCTTTCCTCTTCGAGCAATGCGGCCTGTTGCGCGGCAACGGCGGCAACCTGGATGCGCAGAGCATCTCGCTGGGAATCGATTTCGGTCTCGCTGGTTGCTGGCGCGGGGTCCATGCCTGGCTCCGGGCAGACAATAACACTTCTTCTTTATCGGCAGCCTGGGCGTCTAACGTGAATCGGAAACCGGATGCCGTTGACATACACCCCCTAGTTGCTAGCCTGAACAAATAGCCCCTCCAGCTGGTTCCGCGCCCCTTTGCAAGGCACCGCCTATGCCGTTGACGCTCGAACAGTACGCCACGTACCTCGATTCGCACGGCGCCTCCTGGCCCGCGGCGCCGCCCATCGAACGTCCCAAGGCACGGCCGCATATCACTGCCCTCGACGGGATCAGGGCTGTTACCTGGAGTATTTACGGAACGCTGGTCAACATCAGCGCCGGCGAGTTGCTTTTTGAGCATCCCCAGAAGTTCATCATGGACTTGGCTCTGGAAAAGACGGTTCAGGAATTCAAGATGTGGGGCTCGATGTCGCGCAAGCCCGGCCAGCCGTCCGAGTACATGGGCCAGCTTTACACCAAGGCTCTCACCGAACTCCGCATGGT
>DASRAT010000394.1:0-6961 GCA_035638015.1 Gemmataceae bacterium
CGTGGCGGCGAGCTTGGCCGCGGCAAGCGGTTGCTCCTGCTTTGACCGTCATCCCTTCACCAATGGCTGCAACGACCGTTGCGCCCCGCCGTGCCCCCAACCATGCCCGCAACCGTGTCCGCAACCCTGCGGTCCTTGCACCATGGTAGGTTCGGCGCCGATGGAAGGGCCGATGTTGCAATCGCCGCAATCGCAGCCCGTGGCCATGGGCCAGCTGCCGGCCACTTCGCCACAGCGCTACGCGCCCGTGGCCCAGTCGATGCCGATGCCGTACACGCCGCAGTAACCATGCCTGGATTGCAGTAGGGCGGCCTGCGAATGGCCGTCCTACTGTGCTTTATCACGGCTCGCACTCGCGCATGTACCGAATGCTATCGCGGGCAATCGTGACCGGATCAGGCGTGTAATCGAAGACCTCGACCGACACCCAGCCCTTGTAGCCACCGTCTTTCAGGGCCTGAAAGATCGGCTTGAAATCGGTGCTGCCGAAACCTGGGCCGCGGCGGTTGGCGTCATTGGCGTGAAAGTGTCCCGCCTCAGCGGCGTGGCGCTTCACCAATTCCGGCGTGGCCACTTTCTCCGTGCTCATCGCCTTCACGTCCAAATGTAAGGTGAAGCTCGGATGGTCGATCCGTCCCATTAGTTCCAACGCGTCGTCAATGGTGTTGATGAAATCTGCCTCGACGGGCGACAGCGGCTCGATGCACAGTTTCACCCCACATTCTGCGAACACGGGGGCCGCCTGGCGAAAAGTGTCGGCCGCCCAGCTCATGGCTTGATCCCGACTCGCGCCTGCGGGGATCCGGCGCTGGGCCGGCGAGCCGAACACCATCAAGTCACCGCCCAAATCGTGGCAACAACGAGCCAACTCACATAAATAATCGGCGGTCATTTTGCGAACTGCCGCTTCCGCAGAGTTTAGATGGAAACCTTCCGTCTTGGCCAAAAGCCAGTGCAAGCCAATAATCTTTAGCCCACTATCCTCCGCTTGCCGCCGCAGTGTCCGCCGCCGGTCGGCGCTAACGTCCGTGATGCGCGGTGCAAGGGTGAAAGGAGCGACCTCCAATCCCTGGTAGCCCAGGCCAGCCACAGTTCGGCAAATCTCGCCGTGGTCGGCACCCTCAAACGTTTCATTGCAAATGGCGTAGCGAAATGTCATGGCAGGGTCACTTTCGGGGCCGGCTGGCCGATGTCGGGCGCTTGCAGCGTCAATTGCACAGGCCCTTTGTGGTTAACTACGACTTCGTAAAACGCGGCAGGCGTGGCCACGGCGCGATCATTGACATGAGTGATGACCGCGCCCGGTTTCAGATCGGCCTTGGCGGCGGCTGAGTCGGGCTGCACGTCGCCGATCAGGACGCCACGCGGAATCTCGCTTGCCGCCGTGCCTGGTTGCTGCACGAGCAAGCTGGTGTGATCGACGCGTAAACCTCGAAAATATGGCCTGGTTCCTGGCGACGTGGCGATCAACTTGCCGGACACCAAGAGCTTGGCGAGCACAACTTCCACCTTGGTCAGATTTGTGCTTCCGGTTTTGCCTACTTCGAGCCTTACCTTGGCCCCCGCCATCTGCATGGCGAGTGCTCTGAGCAACTCGTCATTGTCATACACCGGCCGGCCCTCGACTGCCAGGATGATGTGGTTCTCTTCCAGGCCCGCTTGATCAGCCGGCGAGCCTTTGGTGACCGACTCCAGCACCACCGTCTTTTTTTTGCCGGATGGTTTCAGGCTGACACCCAAAAAGCCGTATTCCACTTCCTCGCCTTTTTTCAGGATTTCGATGATGTGCTGCAAGGGCGGATCGAGCGGAATTGCCAGGCTGCCGCTGGCGTCTGGGCCGGTGATGCCCGCCAGGGTCGTGGTCAAGGCGACGGCTTCGCCCTTGAGATTGAGCAGGACACCGCCGCTGGTGCCGAGATTGACGCGGGCATCGGTTAACAGCAACGTGCCATATTGGTGAATGGTTTTGAGCCTGGCTTCGCTTTGTTCGCCGCTGGGCAGGCGCTGACCAAGATTGGCGATGATGCCCCAGCTGGCGCTGGCCTTGACAATGCGGATGTCTGACGTTTGCGGCCGGGCCATGCCGATGACGAACTGACCCCGCTCCACCTTGCCGCCATCGCCGAACTTGACGGCACGCAATTGCATTTTGGGACCAAGCAAACGCAAGACCGCCAGATCGCTGCGCGGATCGGCAGCGTAGATGTCGGCATATGCACCCTTGCCGCCGGCCAGAGTGACATAGATTTTGGCGGCGCCATGAACCACGTGATAGGGGGTGAGCACAAGCCCGGACCCGTCAACGACAAGGCCGCTGCCTGATGACTGTGCTGCGCTGGTTGACTCGGCCAGGTCCAGCTTCTTGAGCAGTTTCTGCCGTTCGGCGGGGGACAATTCGGTGAACAGGGTGTTTTTGTAAAGCGTTTCGCCGTCGAACGCGCCCAGCTTTCCTGGATAATCGGCATGCGGGCCTTGCCCGAACCGGCCGTACAGATCGCTGCGCGAGACCAAAACGCAGGCGATCGAGGCGTCGTTGTCCTCGATCACCTTTTGCACCGTTTTTTCCAGGGCGAGGGCCTGCTTTTGTTCGCCGTCCTGGCCACCTGGTTGGAACGCCAGGACAACCAAATACGAGCAAGCGCAGGCCGCGAACAAACGGACCATGGTTTCTCACCTTCGACGGCATTGTGTGCCGCCGATTTGGGTTGAATCGTCAATCCACTGCCACCGCCTGCTTGCGGCCTTCCCGCTTGGCCGGTTCTGGTTTGGGCGCCGGCTCCGGCGCTTCGCCGTTGGTGCTTGCCGTGGGCAAGCTGGCCGCGATCACGCCGCGTTTGTCCAGCACCTTGGCGGTTAGTTCCTCGACCAAGGCCGGGTTGTCGCGCAAATACTGCTTGGCGTTTTCGCGTCCCTGGCCCAGCCGCAATTCGCCGTAATTCAGCCAGGAGCCGCTCTTGTCGATGATCTTATCCTCGATGGCCAGGTCGATCAGGTCGCCTTCACGGCTGATGCCGCGGTCGTACATCAGGTCAAACTCGGCCACGCGGAACGGCGGCGCCACCTTGTTCTTGACCACCCGCACTGTGACGCGCGAGCCGACCTTTTCCTCGCCCTCTTTCACGTCGCTGATGCGGCGAATGTCCAGGCGGACCGAGCAGTAAAACTTGAGAGCCAGGCCACCGGAGGTCGTTTCGGGGTTGCCGAACATGACGCCGATTTTCTGGCGAATCTGGTTGATGAAAATGATGCCAGTCTTGGTGCGGGAGATGGTCGGATTGAGGATGCGCAGCGCCTGGCTCATCAAACGGGCCTGCAGGCCGACGTGCGAATCGCCGATTTCGCCCTCGACTTCCGCCCGCGGCACCAGGGCCGCCACGGAGTCGATAACAATAAGATCCACGGCGTTCGACTTGACCAGCATCTCGGCGATCTTCAGCGCCTCTTCGCCGTTGGACGGCTGGCTGACCAATAGCGCCTCCAGATCGACGCCGAGCCGCTTGGCCCAGCTGGGGTCGAGGGCATGTTCCGCGTCGATAAAGGCTGCCACTCCGCCCTGGCGCTGGGCATTGGCGATGGCGTGCAGGGCCACGGTGGTCTTGCCGCTCGATTCCGGCCCAAAAATCTCGGTGATGCGGCCGCGCGGCAAACCCCGGCCGCCCAGGGCGATGTCGAGGCTCAAGGCCCCCGTGGAGATGCCCGGCACGTCAAGCACCGCGCGTTCCCCCAGTTGCATGATGGCGCCTTTGCCGAACTGTTTCTCAATGGCGGCCAAAGCGGATTTCAACTCGCGGTCGTGTGCGGCATCTGCCATGATTTGCTCCTTCAGTATGACTTGGCGTGATTGGCTTGCGGCCCAGTTTATGCACATTTCACAACAATGGGAATGGGCCACGGATGACTACTTCCCGGCCGTTCAAGTGTACATTTGTGAGTATAACAAGGAAAAGCGTTCTGACAAGGTCCGTTGACGAAAAAATGAGGAAAAAAGGTGTGGGGTTGAGCAACAGATGACTCCTACTTGAGTAATGACGCGATTAGCGATTCTTCAATGCTTGGCTGGCGATTTTCTCCTTGCTTTCGCACTGGGGAGCCGGTCTCATGCAGGAATTCCATGTATTAGGGGCTTGGTCGCTGCCATCATTTGTTTGAGCTCGCCTTTGAGGATGCCACCATGAAGACCTTCGCTTCGGTGTTGGTGCTGGCGCTCACCGCCACTTCGGCCCACGCCACCGAACAACAGCGCTTGGATAACTTGCTCCAGGATAGTTTCAGCTATCGTAACCTCGGCCCCTTCCGTGCCGGCGCCTGGATCTGCGACATTGCGGTGCCGGAAACGCCGGTCAAGGCCCACCTTTACACGTTCTACGTCGCGGCTCGCGGCGGCGGCGTTTGGAAGACCACCAACAACGGCACCTCGTTTCAACCCATTTTTGACGCCCAGACAACCCACTCCATCGGCTGCGTCGCCGTGGCGCCCAGCGATGCCAATCAGGTGTGGGTCGGCAGCGGCGATGCCTCCTGCACACGCAGCGCTTACTGGGGAGACGGCATTTACAAATCCAGCGATGGCGGCAAAACCTTCAAAAACCTCGGCCTCAAGGACACGCACCATATCGCCCGTGTGGTCATTCATCCGACCAATCCGAACATTGTTTACGTCGCCGCCATGGGCCATTTGTTTTCCACCAATGAAGAACGCGGCGTCTTTAAGACGACCGACGGCGGCAAGACTTGGAAAAAGATTCTCTACGTCAACGACAAAACCGGGGCCATTGACATTGTCGTCAACCGCAAGGAGCCGGACACGCTTTATGCTGCGATGTATGAATGCCAGCGGCTGCCCTGGAAGTTGCTGGACGGCGGCCCAGGCACGGCACTTTACAAAACCACCGACGGCGGCGCTAGCTGGAAAAAGCTGGAAAATGGCTTGCCCACCGGACAGATCGGCCGTTATGGCCTGGACATCTATCAGAAGAATCCCAATGTCCTTTATGCCGTGGTGGAGAACTTCAACAAGGGCAAAGACGCCGCAAAAGCAGGCAAGGGCATGAAAGGCGGCGCCATGGGAGGCGAAGTCTACAAAACCGAAGACGGCGGCGCGTCCTGGAAAAAGATGAACACAGACGGCCCGGATGTCAGCAACAAATCGGGTTATGCCTTCAATCAAATCCGCGTCGATCCCAACAATCCCAACAAGATCATGATCACCGGCTCGTCGTTTTATGTGTCCAATGACGGCGGCAAGACCTTTGGCGGCAAGGGCAAGGGCGGCTTCTTCAGCCGGGCCTTCGGCGATTTCCGCACCTTGTGGATCGACCCCGAAAACTCCGACCGCATGATCGCCGGCTCGGACGGCGGCGTCTTTCTCTCCTACGACGGCGGCCGCACCTGCGATTACACAGGCAACCTGCCCCTGGGCGAGATCTATGCGTTAACGGTGGATATGGAGAATCCTTACAACATTTACGCAGGTTTGCAGGACCACGATTCCTGGAAAGGCCCGGTCAACGGCTTTACAGGCAACGTCGGCTTCGAGCACTGGCAAACGGTCGGCCCCGGCGACGGCATGTACAACCAGGTCGATCCGACCGACAGCCGCTGGGTTTACAACACGCGCGAGTTCGGCAGCCACGGCCGCTACGATCAAAAGCTGCGCGAGCGCAAAAACATTGCCCCCACCAGGCCCGGCGGGCCAGCGCTGCGGTTCAACTGGGTCGCCCCATTGCGGCTTTCTCCGCATGACCCCAAAACGCTCTACGCCGGCGCGGAAGTGCTGTTGAGAAGCAAAAACCGTGGCGACACCTGGGAGGAGATCAGCCCCGATCTGACGACCAATGACCCCGCCAAGGTCAGCATTCCCAGAACCACCATTCAGCATTGCACGATCACCACGATTTCCGAATCGCCTGTCGCCGCCGGCGTCATCTGGGTCGGTACCGACGACGGCAAAGTGCAGGTCACACGCAACGCCGGCAAGAACTGGACCGACGCCACGCAGGCTGTGGTCAAGGCCGGCGGTCCCGTGGATGCCTGGGTCACCCGCGTGTTTGCCTCGCACCACGATGCCGGGACCGCTTACGTCGCCAAATCGCGGCATCGCCAGGATGATTTCCGGCCGTTCCTTTACAAGACCACCGACTATGGCGCCACCTGGACGGCCATCGACAATACCCTGCCCAAACGCCCGATCAATGTGGTCTTCGAGGATTCCAAGAATCCACAGTTATTGTTCGTGGGCAATGACATCGGCGTCTATGTCTCGCTAAACGGCGGCCAGAATTGGTCCGCGTTGCGCGGCAACATGCCGGTGGTGCCGGTGCATGACATCGTCATTCATCCGCGTGAAGGCGACCTGGTCGCAGGCACTTATGGCCGCGGCATCTGGATTACCCACATCGCGCCGCTGCGAGAACTGAACGATGAGACGCTCAAAAAGGATGTCCACTTTTTCGCCGTGCAGCCCAAGGCACGAAGGATCGAAGGCGTCATCGGCAACTACCGCATCACTGGCGACCGCCCGTTGACCACACCAAACGAGCCTAACGCGATCGTGTTGACCTATTACCTGAAGGAACCTGTCAAGACTCCGATCACACTGACCATCGCGGACGCCACCGGCAAGACGCTGCGGACATTGACCGGAAGCCAAAAAACGGGCATGAATCGCGTGAACTGGGATTTTCGGGACAGCAGCCAGCGCGTGCTGCCGGCCGGCGAATACCTGGTAACGCTGCAAATGGGGGAGCGGAAATTGGTTCAGAAATCGCAGATTTTGGCGGGAGCGGAGAAGTAAGCCGGTGCGAGCCCCGCTTCGCCCAGACGGGCCGCTCAACTTGCGAAGCCCAAAAATCGTTGCCAGGCCTCGTCCCAAAGCCCCGGTTTCCGAGGTTCAAAGGCGCGCATTTCAAATGACCGCGACACCACTTCCCGCGCCTCCGCCAGCGATCCCACCAGCCCCAAT
>DASRAT010000395.1:0-3422 GCA_035638015.1 Gemmataceae bacterium
ATGACCAAGGGCGAATGGGTTGTCCGCAAGATCCTCAAGAAGGACGACAAAAATCGGCAAATGTGGTTCACTGCCAGCGGCATCTATCCGGATCAAGATCCTTATCTGCTGCACTATTGCCGCGTCAACTACGACGGCACCGGTTTCGTCGTCATGACCGGCGGCAACGGCACCCACACCATCGAGTACTCGCCCGACAGCAAGTACATCATTGCCAAGTATGAACGCGTGGACATGGCTCCGGCTCATGATCTGCGTCGTGTCTCCGATGGCAAAAAGATTTGCGATCTGGAGACGGCCGACACTGCTGAGCTAGAAGCCACAGGTTGGAAGCCGCCAGAAGTCTTTGTCGCCAAGGGCCGCGATGGCAAAACCGACATCTGGGGCTACGTGGTGCGGCCGCGCAATTACGACCCCACCAAGAAATACCCCGTGATCGAGCAGATCTACGCCGGGCCGCACAGCTCACACGTCCGCAAGACATTTGCGGAAACCGACGGCCTGCAAACCCTGGCTAACTTGGGCTTCATCGTCGTCAAGATCGAAGGCATGGGCACGATGAACCGCTCTCGGGCGTTTCATGCCGTCGCCTGGCAAAACCTCAAGGACGCCGGTTTCCCAGACCGCATCTTGTGGATGAAGGCCCTGGCCGCGAAATATTCCTACGTGGACATCTCCCGCGTCGGCATCTACGGCACCTCCGCCGGCGGCCAGAACGCGGCCGGCGCCGTCCTGCTGCATCCCGAGTTCTACAAGGTGGCCGTCGCCGCCTGCGGCTGTCACGACAATCGGCTCGATAAATCGAGCTGGAATGAGGCCTGGATGGGAACCTTTGGACCTCATTACGAGGCCAATTCCAATATCACTCTTGCCAAGAATCTCCAGGGTCACCTGCTCTTGATCGTGGGTGAAATGGACACGAACGTGCCCCCGGAATCGACCTATCGGGTCGTGGACGCGCTGATCAAGGCGGGAAAGGACTTCGACTTCATCGCTGTGCCAGGTTTAGGGCATAGTAACGGCGGGCCTCATGGGTCGCGCCGTACTACCGAGTTCTTCCAGAAGCACCTGCAGGGCATTGATCCGCCCAACCATAATGCCCCGGGCGCCGCCAAGGGCATGGTGCCCAAGAAGGGCAAGGGCGAGGACGATCAGTAAAATGTAGTTGAACGCAGCTTGGCGGCACATCCAACATGGGTGTGTCGCCAGGCTGAGCGTTCACTACGGAGTGCCAACCAATGACCACGCTGCGAAAAGCCCGTCCCAAAAAGAAAACGCCACACGCCATGCCTGTCGTACTTCGCAATATACCGCCGGGCTATGACTGGGGATGGTATTCGCGTGAAGACCCAAGGATGCATCTTCAAACCGTCGATGAGCGACACAAAAACGATCACAAAGTGTGGCTCGAAAATGGCGGTCGCCGGGCAGTGGAAGTAGCGAAAGACACGCCAGCAAAGATTCTGAAGTCGCTTCGAGCGGCCATCGCGGTCAATAGGCAGACGATAGAGGACCGCTGGGCGAGCTTCATGATTCGCCAAGGTTGGCTCGCCGCCCATTTGGCTGCCCCATTTGTCACGCTAGTGGCCTATCCAGGCACGCCGAATAGCTTTGCCAGAGTTGTGGATTTACGGCAGCATTTGCTTGAAAACGAGGCAATGGGCCTTGTCCCGAAAGATATTAAGCTGTCCGCTGAAATGTCATCCCTGCAGATTTGGCCGCATAAACCTCCGATAGAGTGGGAAGACATTCGCTTGTCAACGATTCTTTGGGAAGACTAACCGGCAGTCTGCCGTATCACTCGTCAATTGCCCGGATGGTCTTGAAAAGTCACAATCGCTCGCCCCTCCAAAAGGACTCTCCTCATGAAACGGCTTCTAGCGATATTCGGCGTTATGGTCGTCCTCACATTAATCAGCCTGCTGCTCGGCAAAGTCCAGGCGTCCGCCGAGCAAACGGCAGGGGCCGTCAAACTCACTGCCGACCAGATGTCGGGCATCGAGCTGCGCAACATTGGCCCGGCTTACAAACCCGGCCGTGTCGGCGACATCGCCGTCGATCCCCGCGACTCCAAAGTGTGGTACGTTGCCACCGCTTCCAGCAACCTGTGGAAGACCACCGACGGCGGCGTCACCTGGACCACTCCATTCGATCAAGGCGGCTCCTACTCGCTGGGCTGCGTGACAGTCGATCAGAAAAACCCCGACACCGTCTGGCTCGGAACGGGCGAGAATCAATCGCAGCGCAGCGTCGGCTTTGGCGATGGCGTCTACAAAAGCACCGACGCCGGCAAGACCTGGAAGCACATGGGCCTGGACAAATCGGAGCACATCGCCCGTTTCCAGATTGATCCGCGCAATTCGGACGTGGTTTACGTAGCCGCCCAAGGCCCGCTGTGGGCGCCCGGCGGCGACCGCGGCTTGTACAAGACCACCGACGGCGGCAAAACCTGGAAGGCGATCTTGACCTTTAGCGAAAACACAGGCGTCACGGACATTATCATGGATCCGCGTAACGCCGATGTGTTGTATGCGGCAAGTTATCAGCGCCGCCGCAATAATGGCGTTCTCATCGGCGGCGGCCCGGAAGCGGGTGTGTTCAAGTCAACGGATGCCGGCGCGACCTGGACCAAGCTGACCAAGGGCTTGCCGACTGTCGATATGGGCCGCATCGCGCTGGGCATTTCGCCGCAACAACCCAACGTAGTGTATGCGCTGATCTACACGGCGGGAAATCAAAGCGGCTTTTATCGATCCGCCGATGCCGGCGCCACCTGGGTAAAAGGCGCCGGTTACAAAGTCACCGACCCGCAATACTACGGCGAGATTTATCCCGACCCACACAAATTCGATCGCATCATCATTGTCGATGTGGGCATGCAGATGACGGAGGACGGCGGCAAAACCGTCAAAGGCGCTGGCTGGAAAGGAATGCACTCGGACAACCACGCCGTCTGGTTCAATCCCAAAGATCCCAAGCACATCTTGGTTGGCAACGACGGCGGCCTGTACGAGTCCAAGAACGGCGGCAGCTCGTTCAAAGGCTTCAACAACATGCCGACCACGCAATACTACCGCGTTGCTACCGACAATAGCTTGCCGTTTTATCGCGTCGGCGGCGGCACCCAGGACAACGGCTCGCACGCCGGCCCCTCGCGGACCAAGAGCAGCGGCGGCATCACGAACAAGGATTGGAAGAGCATCGGCGGCGGCGACGGCTTCCAGGCCCGTTTCGATCCTGAAAACCCGAGCATCTATTATTCCATGTCTCAAGGCATGGCGATCTCGCGGCAGGGCAAAAGCATTCGGCCCGCCGGCGGCGGCAAGGGCGGCGCCAAAGGCGGTGGCGGCGGCGCCATTCGCGGCAACTGGGACGTGCCCTATATCATCAGTCCGCATTCGTCCCAACGGCTCTATCTGGGC
>DASRAT010000396.1:0-4580 GCA_035638015.1 Gemmataceae bacterium
AAGCCGATTTCGTTTCGGATGGATTTGTATGAGCCGTTGTATATTCCGCGGCCGCTGGTGGAGCCGGAATTGTTCGCGTCGCTACGGCCGCCGGTTTATGGTGGGACCATTGGAGCTGGCGAGAGCGAAAAGCAAACGAAAGTAGAATTACCGAGCCAGCCAGGATTTGGCGCCGCCAAAAAAGGCGCTGCCAGCGGCGGCGGCAAGAAAGCCGGTGGCGCCCAACTTCCGCAGCAACCAACGCAACCCCCACCGGGCGACCCAAACTTCTTCCAACAAAACAACAAGCTCGCCTATGACGACATGATGAAGCGCAAAGATGCACTGAAAGCGGATATGGCGGAAGCCAAGGGCAAAGGCACTGCCATCGCTGGCCTGAATTACAAAGAAGGCGTCCAGTCTATCGCCAACTCGGAGGAAGTCGGCGACTATTACCAGTACATCATCGACCAAAAGATCAGCCTGCAGCGGCAAAGATCGGCCATGCTGCCGATCATCAACCAGACCATCGAAGGCAGCAAGGTGAGCATTTACAATGAGGCCGTCCACAACAAATTTCCGCTGCTCGGCATTCGTCTGAAAAACACCTCCGGCAAGCCACTGACGCAGGGGCCAATCACTGTTTACGATGACGGCTCCTACGCCGGCGACACGCGCACGCTTGATTTGCAACCCAATGAGGAACGCCTCTTGAGCTATGCCGTCGATCAGGGCACCGAGGTGAAAACGACGATCAAGACGCATCCCGCTCCCGAGATGACCTTTAACATCGGCGGCGACAACCTGACCGCCCGCTACACGATGCGGCAGACCAAGACTTACACCATCAAGAACCGCGGCACGAAGGATCGCACCGTTATTCTCGAGCATCCAATCCGCAGCGACTGGAAACTGGTCGATGCCAAGCAGCCCACGGAGCGCAGCCGCGATGTCTATCGCTTCCAGGTCGCCGTCAAGGCCGGCCAGGAAGTCAAATATGATGTGCTCGAAGATCAGGCTCGCATCGATCCGGTCGTTCTCGCCGGCGGCAAGGATATTCCGCCGTATTACGCCATCGGCAGCGGCATCGAGATCAAACCCGAGGTGAAAGTGGAGAGCGGCAAACTGCTGGCGCTCAGCATCAACAAGGGAGTGCTCCACGCAACCTACAAGCAAACCGAGTCGAAGACCTACTTCATCCAAAACCAATCGGACCTGGACCACAGTTTCACGGTCGATCACGTCATTCGCAAGGATTGGAAACGGCTAGCGGCCAAGGGCAAGGACCAGGTTGGACCGGACGTTTTCCGTTTCAAAGTGGATGTGAAGAGCAAGCAGACCGCCAAGCAAGAGGTGGTTGAGGAACATGTCTACACGGACAACACTGTCATCAGCGCGATGGAGGATGGGACGCTGCGCAAGTTGATCGTTCATGAAGCGCCGTCGGCCAAGGTCAAGGCGGCGCTTCAGCAAGTGCTGGACAAGCAGGCCCAGCTGAAAACGCTGAATTTTGAGTTGTCCGAAAGCAAGGCGGCCTTGAAGTTGTTGACCGATGACCAGGCGCGGGTGCGGGACAATCTGAAGATCATTCCGCAAACGTCGGAGCATTACGACGCCTTCCTCAAGAAGTTTGTGGCCCAGGAGGCGACCATTGAGGAATCGCAGCGGACCATCCGCACGCAGGAGGCCCAGTTGCAGAAATCGCAGAAGGAGTATGAGGCGTTTGTGACGGCATTGACGGTGCAGTGACAACGATTCGTTTGGCCGCGACGCGCGGCGGAGCGCGGCCAACGCGCTCCGCTGCGCGTCGCGGCTAAACGGGTCATTCATTTTGACATTTCCCTTTTCCG
The DNA here is from genome assembly GCA_035638015.1 of Gemmataceae bacterium. GTDB lineage: Bacteria > Planctomycetota > Planctomycetia > Gemmatales > Gemmataceae > DASRAT01. The sequence continues at coordinate 1,830 of DASRAT010000396.1, forward strand.
GAGGTTTCTCACCATGCAGCGCAAATCCATCTACGTGAGCGCGGCCGTCGCCGTGGTCGCCGTCACCGTTGTCATTTGGACGCTCACGCGCTCCGCGGCCGAGCAAGTCGAAGTCCACGCCGTGGCGGCCGTCAAGCAAGATACGGCATTGCCGATCGCCCAGGTCATTCTCTTTAACAGCGGCGTCGGCTATCTCGAACGCCAGGGCGAAATCAATGGCGCCACCAAGGTTGAGTTGACGTTTCCCACGCATGACATCAACGACCTGCTCAAGAGCTTGGTGCTGCAAGACACGGCGGGCGGCCGCGTGGAAGCCATCAGTTACGACAGCCAGGATCCCGCCGACAAGATCCTCCGCAGTTTCGCCCTGGATCTCAACAATAACCCGTCTTATGGCCAAATCCTCAATCAGGCCCGCGGCGAGAAGATTGAGGTAATGCGTCAGGAAAAGCCGGGCGCCAATCCATTCAAAGTCACCGGCACGATCATCGGCATGGAGTCGCATCGGGAGATTGTGAACAACATGGCCGTCGATGTCGAGCAATTGAATCTGCTCACCGGCGAGGGCATGCTGAACATCCCGCTGGCCCAGGTGCTTTCGGTGCGCTTCCAAAACTCCAACCTGGAGAACGATTTCAAGCGTGCCCTGCAAGTGCTGGCCGGCTCGCACGACGTGCAGAAGAAAACCGTGGCTTTGCAGTTCGGCGGCAACGGCAAGCGCAAGGTGAAAGCCGGCTATGTTGTGGAGCGGCCGATCTGGAAAACCACTTATCGGCTGGTGCTGGAGCCGAACGGCAAGTTGTTCATGCAGGGTTGGGCCATTGTCGAGAACACGTCGGATGACGACTGGAACAACGTCCGCATGGTGCTGGTTTCGGGCAAACCGATTTCGTTTCGCATGGATTTGTATGAGCCGCTTTACATTCCGCGGCCGTTGGTAGAGCCGGAGCTGTTCGCGTCGCTGCGGCCACCAGTGTATGGTGGCACTTTCGGCGGGGAAACGGGCGGCCGCGGTGACTCTGGGCCAATTTCAAAGACTTATTCGGTCCCAGCCGGCAACGCGGAATCAACAGCCCGGATGCTCACCGATATTTACAAAAGCTCCTCGAGTAATCGCGTTACCGCGCTCGGCAGCACTCAAATCATGGTTTATGCTCCGGTTGCTGACCAAATGGAAATTGCCGCCCTTATCGCCAAGGCCCGGCCACAGTCGGATGTGACCTTCGTGTATCCTCTGGCGGATTCCGAAGCCAACAAAATTGCAGACTTCATCCTGGATCGGACCTCGGGCGTTCCCGGTGCGCCGATGGTCAAGTCCGACATGTCCAAAAACGCCATCATTATCAACGGTTCCCATGAACAGGTCGAGATGGTCAAGCAGATGATCAAGGGCCTAACAGGCGAGGCCATTCCGGCAGCGCGCGGGGCAGCCGCCAGCGTCAGTCAACGCACGATAGTGCTGGACAAGGGGGGCAGCAGCAAGCTCGACTATGAAGTGATGATGATGCGCAAGAAAGTGCAGGAGGGCCTACAAAACCAAGCCAAGGCCGCGGGAAGCACCATCGCCGGCCTCAATTACAAAGAAGGCGTTCAATCGATCGCCAACTCGGAGGAAGTCGGCGATTATTACCAGTACATCATCGACCAGAAGATCAGTCTGCAGCGGCAAAAGTCGGCGATGTTGCCGATTCTCAATCAGACCATCGAGGGCAGCAAGGTTTCGATCTATAATGAAGCCATCCACATCAAGTTTCCGCTGCTCGGCATTCGGCTGAAAAACACCTCCGGCAAGCCGTTGACGCAGGGGCCGATCACCGTTTACGACGACGGCTCCTACGCCGGTGACACGCGCACGCTTGATCTGCAACCCAACGAGGAACGCCTCTTGAGCTATGCCGTCGATCAAGGCACCGAAGTGAAAACGACAATCAAGACGCATCCCGCTCCCGAGATGACCTTCAACATCGGCGGCGACAACCTGACCGCCCGATACACGCTTCGGCAAACCAAGACCTACACCATCAAGAACCGCGGCACGCATGATCGCACCGTTATTTTAGAACATCCGATCCGCAGCGATTGGAAGCTGGTCGATCCCAAGCAACCCAACGAACGCAGCCGGGATGTTTATCGTTTCCAGATCACCGTCAAAGCCGGTCAGGAGGTCAAATATGATGTGCCGGAAGATCAGGCCCGGCTCGACCCGGTGGCGCTGATCGCTGGCGGCAAGGACGTGCCGCCGCATTATGCCATCGGCAGCGGTATCGAGATTAAACCGGAAGTCAAAGCCGAGCGCGGCAAACTATTGGCCCTCAGCATCAACAAGGGCGTGCTTCATGCCACCTACAAGGAAATCGAGTCGAAGACTTACTTCATCCAGAATCAGTCCGACCTGGACCACAGCTTTACCGTTGATCACGTGATTCGCAAGGATTGGAAACGGCTTGCGGGCATGGGCAAAGACCAGGTCGGGCCGGATGTCTACCGCTTCAAAGTGGACGTGAAGAGCAAACAAACCGCCAAGCAGGAAGTGGTGGAGGAACACGTTTACACGGACAACTATGTGATTTCCGCGATGGATAACGACGCATTGAAGAAGTTGATCGTTCACGAAGCGCCGGCGGCGAAGGTTAAGAATGCCCTTCAGCAAGTGCTCGACAAGATGGCTCAGCTGAAGACCCTGGCCTTTGAGCTGAGCGAAAACAAGGCGGCGCTCAAGCTTTTAGCGGAAGATCAAGCGCGGGTTCGGGA
>DASRAT010000397.1:0-12795 GCA_035638015.1 Gemmataceae bacterium
AGCGGCCAAGGTCCCCGTCTTCTACCTTCTGCACGGCGCGGGCGATGATGAGACGGGTTGGAGAGTAAAAGGCTCGGCCGACATCATCCTCGACAACCTCTACGCCGACAAGAAACTCGTCCCCATGATGGTGGTCATGCCCAACGGCTTTGCCCAGGCGCCTGGCGGTAAGGGAGGCAAAAACAGCGCCTTCGAGGACGATTTGCTCAAGGACATCATCCCCTATATCGAATCTCACTACCCCGTGTTGGCCAAGCCCGGCCAGCGGGCACTCGCGGGCCTGTCGATGGGTGCCGGCCAATCGATCAACATCGGTTTGAAACGCATGGACGTTTTCACCTGGATCGGCGCCTTCTCCGGTGGCGGTGGCACACTACCGGCCAAGCTCAATGACGACCCGGTTTCCGCCAACAACAAACTGCGACTCCTTTGGGTCTCTTGCGGCGATCAAGACAAACTGATGAAAAACAGCGAGGCCTTCCATGCTGGCCTGGAGGCCAAAAAGATCGCCCACGTCTGGCACGTCGATGCGGGCGGTCACACCTGGCCCGTCTGGAAAAACGATCTCTACCTGTTTTCGCAAATGCTCTTCCGGGATGAATTCAAGCTCTTCGATGGCGCGTCTCTGGCCAACTGGGACAAAACCAAATATGGCGGCGAAGGCGACGTCAAGGTAGACAAGGGCCTTCTGGTGCTCGACAAAGGTGGCCCGCTGACAGGCGTGCACTGGATTGGCCCGGCTCTGCCCAGGATCAATTACGAGCTCACGCTGGAAGCCATGAGGATAGAGGGCCTCGACTTTTTTTGCGGCATTGGCTTTCCCGTGGGCGACACCAGCGCCAGCTTTGTCGCCGGCGGCTGGGGCGGCGGCATCTGCGGCATCTCCACCGTAGACGGCGACTCCGCCGCCGACAACGCAACCGCGACGCTTCAGAAATTCGAAAACAACCAGTGGTATCGCTTCCGCCTCCGCGTTACTCCCGAGAAAATCGAGGTCTGGCTCGACGACGACCAAATCGTGGACCTGGAACACAAAGACCGGCAACTCGACATTCACATTGCGATGTCACTGGCGGTTCCTTTCGGATTGACCAGCTTTGAAACGAAATGTGCTTACCGCAACGTCAACCTGCGCAGGCTCGATTGAGATGCAAGGGCGCCTTCCGGGGACAACGGATGTCGCGCCTTGCTCCTTGCCGCTCAGGAAAAAGCAGATTCGTAAAAGTATGAGGATTTTCCTGACGTGTTCGGCAGGGCGGCATAATGTCGTCGCGGGCGTGACCGGTTAGCGTTGCCTAAAACTCTGCGCCAACTTGACGCGCTCTCGGGCCATGATCTCGGCTGCACGGCGTGGTTCGACCCCGGCCTGCCGGCTATGCGTCAGGACCGCTTGGGTGTTGTCGCGGATTTTTTGGGCAATGGTTGGCTGCACGCTACTTTCGGCGCCGCCGTGGTACTCCACCGACGCGCAGATGACGCCGCCCGCGTTGGCGATGAAATCCGGCACCACCAGCACGCCTCGTTTGAAGAGCATCGTTTCCGCTTCCGCGGTGGCCGGGATATTAGCCCCTTGGAGGATGAGCTTGGCCTTTATGGCCGCGGCGTTGGCGGCGTGAATGCAATCGGGCCGGGCGGCGGGAATGAGGATGTCGCAAGGCACGGTCAACAGATTGGCCAAAGACAGTTTTTGGCCACGCTCGTAAGCCGTCACCGTGCCGGCTTGCTTTTTGACTGCAGCAAGTTTGTTTGAGTCAATGCCCGCGGGGTCGTAAACGGCGCCTTGGCTGTCGCTGGCGGCCACCAGCTTGGCGCCGAGGGCCTCCAAAAACCGCGCGGCCGGTCTGCCGACATTACCGAATCCTTCGATGGCGACTGTCGCGCCTTTTAGTTCCAGACCACAAAAAGGCGCAGCCACTTCCGCGCAGCAGGCCAGCCCATAGCCAGTGGCGCCAATTTCGTCGAGCGGAATGCCACCAATGATGCGCGGCAACCCGACGGCCCGGCAGCCTTCGTCCCTCAGCCAGGCCATGCACGCTTCGTCGAGCCCCATGTCGGGACCGGGAATGTAATCGGTTAGTTGGCGAATGGCGCGGCCGAAGGCCCGGATTAGCCCGCGTTTGTCGGCCTTGTGCGGATCGGCAAGGATGCCCGATTTGCCGCCGCCGTGTGGCAAACCGGCGGCGGCGTTTTTCAGCGTCATGGCCCGCGCCAGCCGCCGCACCTCATCGAGCGACACATCGGCCACCATGCGGGCGCCGCCAATCGCCGGCCCGCAGGCGGTGTTGTCGATGACCACAATGGCGCGAAGGCCGCTGGCGGGATCATGAATATGGACAATCTTTTCGGGGCCAAGGTCGTCGCAATAGCGTTCGACATCAAACGTGGCGGCGGTCATTACGCAAAGCTCCCAATGTGGCCAATCAGTAACGGTTGCAATCCCAGCAAGAACTGTCCGCGCCCCCTTTTTCAGGCAATTGGCACTTCCAGCAGCAGGGGCTTATCGGCCCGGAAGGATTCACGGACTCGCTCGCTCAACGCGTCCGGATTCTCCACGCGTTCCGCGGCCACGCCGAGCGACTTTGCCAACGCGACAAAATCAATCGCCGGGTCCGTCAGATCCATGCCCACATAGTTTCCGGCGGCCATTTGCGGCAGCGGCATCACGTTGCCGCAGTTTTTCAGGATTTTGTACTGCCGATTGTTTGCCACCACGAAGGTGACCGGGATGCGGTGATGGGCTGCCGACCACAAACCCTGAATGCCGAACAACGTGGCGCCGTCGCCCAAGATCGCCAGCACCGGCCGGTCTGGCCAGGCAAGCTTGACCCCCATGGCGCAGCCCAGGCCCCAGCCCAATGCCCAGCCGCGGTGGCCAAAATACGCCGCAGGATCGTGGAGGACACCAAGCCGCTCAAAAACGCCGTTGGTGGTGGTGGTGGCTTCTTCGACGACGGCCGCATTCGGCGGCAGCACGCGAGCCAAAGCGGCCATCATCGTTAAGGATGTCATGGGCCGGCCGGCCTTCTCGGCCTCAATGCGGCTGGTCAGCTCCGACCGCGCTGCTTGGTGCTGGCGTGAGCACTGTTCGCGGCGCAGCCGTGCCGCGTCCGCATAACGTGGCGGCAGCGCTTCACGCAAATGTCGCTCCAGTTCCGCCAAACCCGCTTGCGTGTCGCCGATCAGGCCGACCTCGAGGGGAAACGTTTTGCCGAGCTGCCAGGGATCTTCGTCGAGTTGCACCAATTTGAGATGTTCGGGCAACGCGCGTTGAGGTTCAAGGTAGATGTAGGATTTGAGCAGGTTGGTGCCGGTGGCGAAGGCCACGTCGAAGCCGTCGAGCCGATTACGCGCGTCGGGCGACCAAAGTGGGAGGGCGCCAGCATACAACGGGTGGTTGGGCGCCATCGGCAGCCGGCCATGCCCGGTGGCGCTTTCGGAGAACACGGTTGCGCCCAAAAGCTCAGCGATGGCGGTGAGTTCCGCGATTGCGCCGCCATCCGCCACGCGACTGCCGGCAAGAATGACGGGATTGCGCGCCTGCGCCAGCAGTGCCGCCGCTTGCTGGAGCGCCTCACGCGGAGGCCGTGTTCGCCGATCGGCCACGCGCGGCAGGGTCATGTCCAATCCGTCGCAGGCTTCCATTTGCAAGTCCACCGGCAGCGCCAAAAACACCGGGCCGGTTGGTGGCGACAACGCGGTTTGCACGGCGCGGCGTACAACGGTCGGCAGGTCCTGCACCCTAGTCACTTCATAGGCCCATTTGGTCCACGGCCTGGCGACGCTCACCAGGTCAGCGGACAGCACCGGGTCTTCCATCCGCAGTCGCCGATCTTGTTGGCCGGCGGTCACCAGCAGCGGTGTCCTCTCGCAATGGGCGTTGTAAAGCATGCCCATCGCGTTGCCCAGGCCACAACCGATGTGAACATTGACTACGCCCAGGGACCGCGACGCCAGGGCATAGCCATCGGCCATCGCCATGACCGGCACTTCGTGCAGGGCAAGGACGTACTTGAATCGCGGGTCGCACGCCAGGGCGTCGTTAAGCGGCAACTCGGTAGTGCCGGGATTGCCGAATAGGTAACGCACGCCTGCGCTGGCGAGGAGGTCCAGGAATGCTTCAATGCCAGTCATGGGTGAAGGGGGCAGGGGCCAGTGATAATTATCCCAGGCCGGAGCCTTGGGGCCAAGACACCATAGTGGACATTGTATGAATTGTGCATTCCCCCCTGAGCCAGCAAGGGCGTGTGGCGCACATTGATCTGGATCAATGAACAAACCCGCGGCGTCTTGGAGGTTGTTTTTAACCTCGCTGACGCCACGGGTTTTGACGGGGCGAGCCGAATTGGCATCAAGATCGCAGAGTTTTTCAGAACCCAACGGCGTACGCGCCTGATCGGTTATTTTCCGCCGAGGCTGTCGGGCAGCCACCACTCGTTTTGAATTGCGGTTATGCCCGGATTGATTTCCGCGGGCAACACGCTTTGCACGCTGCCGCCTTTGCTCACAAAGTTCATAAGGCCGTGATGGCGTGCGGCGTAACCCTTTGCCGGATCCATGAAATTTCCCTTGGAATTAACGCCGGCCACGTCCGCCACGACCTGCTTGTATTCAATCAACAGCACTCTCTTGGAGTCGGTCGATTCGCCGAAAAACTGGGCCTTGGAATTGACGCCGTAGCTGCTGGTCGCCTTCACCGCAGAGGAAGGCATGACGTATTCTTGATTAGGCCCTGGTTCGAAGTCACTCACCAGCACATTGCCACTGGAGTCCAACAAGTTGTAGATGTGTTGCCCGCCGACGTCGTTTTCCTTGTGTACCGTGGTGAGCTTGAAGCTGCCATCTGGCATGGGCTGAATGAGGATGAGAATGTCGTTGTCCCAACTGCCGCTGTCCGAGCGGTGGTCATCATCGATGCCAATGTAGTAACTGCCTGGCGTAGGTCCAGGTGTGGGGTCCAACCGGGAATACAGGCTGTCCTTGACCAGGGGAATTTCAAATTGAGATTGGCCGGCTTTCATCGCCAGGACTTTCAGAGGGGGAAGGTCCACCGGAAGGTTCACTTGTGTTGCTGTGGACGTGTCGTCGCTAACGCAAAAGAAGACCTCGTCCTTGTTTTCCGAATAAGGTTTGAGCAGGCTCACCCAGTTGACGTCGCTCTTGAAGACCGCGGGCTTGCCCTTATGGCCGTCCAGGAGGGTATTGTAGGCCAGGCCCAGCTGACGGAGGTTGCTGGCACATTTGGTGCGGTAAGACGCCTCACGCGCTTCTTGCACCGCCGGCAACAGCAGCGCGATCAAGATGGCGACAATCGACATCACCACAAGGATTTCGATCAAGGTGAACGCCGCACGAGTGGGGGCACGATTCATGGCTTGGCTCCTGGCTGAAACGGGTCTGTCTTTGCGCACCATCATGATAGCAGACCTTGTAAAACTAATGACGTTTGCGGGATGGCTCGCGCAACTGATTTATTTGAGAAAAAACGCTGCATTGCACTGTGACTCTGAAATCAAGGGGTGGCCTCTGACGGCGCACCGTTTCCGCTGAATGGTTGGTTAGTATTACATTTAACGCATGTTGCGCGAGAAATGCAAGCTTTTTTACTTGTTGCAGTTGAATCGGGTGTGCAGCCAATTCTTGGGTGATTAGCTTTTGTCCGGTCATCGATTCGCAGCGGCCCGATTTTTCGACCGCTGGCCGGATGTTTCTGCCACGCCAGCCAGTCCGCCTTGTATCAGGCGCGAGACCACGCTATACCCCCATCCTCGTTTGGCCCACGCCGGGCCGAGGTGTCAGGAGGGATTAAGCAATGGTCCGTAAGTGGCTCAAATTACCCAAGTTGTCAATGCTCAGCTGCGTATTTCGCCGTCCTAGCAGCCCTGTGGCCAAGAGGTTGTGTTGGGTTGGCATGGTGGCACTCGCCATGGCGGGCGCATTCTGGTTTGGACGCCGCGGTGGCATGAGCGAAGCTCACGGCGAGTCTCCGTTGACGGCTCTCACTCCTGGCATGCTTCGTCAAGTCGGTTATGATCCCAACGGCCACGTGGTCGCATATATCTTTGGCGATACGCCGGTCACGCGCGAGGAACTGGGCGAATACCTCATCCAACGCCTTGGCGCCGAACGGCTGGAGTTCCTGATCAATCGCAAAATCATTGAACGGGCCTGCGCCGCCAAAGGCATACGTGTCACCGATGCGGAGATCAACGCACAATACATGGAGGAACTGGCCGCCTTTCAGTGCAACGAATCGCAGTTCTATCAAAAGATTCTGATGCCCTACAAGAAAACGCTGTACGAGTGGAAGGAAGACGTGATCCGGCCCAAGCTGTCGCTGGAACGCTATGTGCGAGACAGCATTAGCATCGACCAGGCGGACATTCAGAAAGCTTACGAGGCCAAGTTCGGCCCAAAGGTCGAATGTTTGATCTATGTGATTACCAAGGAGCAGAACAAGGACAAGGACGCCATTTGGGCGCGAGCCCGGCAAAGCACGGCCGAATTCGAGAAGATGGCCAAAGAACAACCAATTGTGCAATTCGCCGCCAAGGCAGGCAAGATTGACCCCATTCACAAACACTTCCCTGATCCGAATGTGGAGAGGGAAGCGTTCAAACTGCAAGTTGGCGAAACCAGTCCCCAGATTGCGATGGCGGACGGCACCATCGTCATCCTGCATTGCATTGGCCGGCAGGCGGCCAATACGACTACGTCACTCGACCAAGAGCGAATGGAGTTGCACAAGTTATTGTTCGAGGGCCGGGTCGCCCAGCAGATGCGGGTGGAGTTTGATAAGTTGCGGCAAATGGCCAATCCGCAGATATTCCTGCGGCGCGAGCAAATTGCCCCGTTCGTGGCCACGGCCAACCCGACGATAACGGCGCCCAGCATGCCACAAAACCCTGTGACAGTACCAGTTTCAATGCCAACCATGCCTTCGATGCCAGACCAACAGCCGGGAACCAGCAATGCGACGTCGGTCTCGCCGATGCCGTCTGCTGATCCTGCGCCAGGTGACATGCCCGGCGTTCCGCCCCTGCCGCAAAAGTCGGGCAATTAGGTTTGGCACAGCACAATGTGACGCATGATCGGTGGGACGGCCGGGAAAGGCCGTCCCACTTTTATTTTGGCTGCACTGCTCTTGCCGCCCGCCCGCGAAAGGCCAAACTGCCAGAAGGACAATACTGGCCATATGGCTTTCCAAACCTCATGCCACGAGAGCGCCGGCGTCATGAAATCTCTCCTTGCCTTCCTTGCTTGCACCCTTTTACTGTTCACCACCAGCATGCCGTCTGCGACTTCCGCGACGACCACAGCCATCCCCAAGTTCCGCATGCAGGAGATCGCCACCGATCTCAAGGTTGGTTATGCTGTCATCCTGGTGGACATCGACGGCGACGGCAAAAAAGACATCGTGGTTGTCGATACCACGCGTGTGGTGTGGTATCAAAACCCGACCTGGAAGATGCGGACCATCATCCAGGGCCAGACCGCTCCTGACAATGTTTGCATCGACGCCTACGACATCGACGGCGACGGCAAGATCGACCTCGCTTTGGGGGCTGGTTGGAAGCCGGCCAACACCAAAACCGGCGGTACGCTGCAATGGCTGAAACGTGGCAAAACGTTGGATGAACCGTGGACGCTTTATCCCATCGACTCCGAGCCGACGGTGCATCGCATCCGCTTCGTAGATCTTGACGGGAGCGGCAAAGCAGCCTTGGTGCTCGCCCCGCTGCAGGGCCGTAACACGACGCAGGCCAAAAACTGGCTCGACGGCAATCCCGTTCGGTTGATCGCGTTTCACATTCCCAAGGATCCGACGCGCGACAAGTGGAAAGCAGAAGTGCTCGACCAAAATTTGCACGTGTTGCACAACATTTGTCCGATTCCTGCCACGGGCCGCAAAGGAATGGATTTGCTGTGCGCCAGCTACGAAGGTTTAACGCTGCTGCAACGCGGCGAAGCCGGCAAATGGACCGGCACGCGCTTGAACGACGGCAACCAGGCCAACCCCAAAAGCAACCGCGGGTCCAGCGAAGTCAAGATGGGCCAACTAAAAAACGGCAAGAAAGTCATCGCCACCATCGAGCCGTGGCACGGCAATCAGGTGGTTGTCTACACCGAACCGGCCAAGGCGGGCGATCAATGGGTTCGCCATGTTCTCGACGAGAAGCTCAAATGGGGCCATGCCGTCTCGTTCGCCGATTTGAGCGGCAGCGGCGGTGACGATTTGGTCATTGGCGTGCGGGACGATTTGAGCAACAAAGCGGGTGAACGCCGGGGCGTGCGCATTTACACGCCGGATGATGAGAGCGGAGCGAAATGGACCAGGCATGATCTTGATCCGGGTGGCGTCGCGGTGGAGGATTTGGCAGTTGCCGATTTGAATGGCGATGGTCGGCCGGACATTGTGGCGGTGGGACGGCAGACGGGGAATGTCAGGATATATTGGAATGAAAAGTGAGGTTGCGGTTTGCGTGATAGTTTGGTGAGGTAAGGACTCGTCTTGTGGCCACTGCGGGGATTCGCAGTGGCTTTTGCATTTCACACAAGCCGCCTCTTTGGCCCAGTCCACCAGGCTAATTCCAAGCACAATTGACAGCAGCGATCATCTCTGTTACAGCCCCCACGCAATCATTACCAAGGTGCGCAGCGTGGGGACGGTCCGACCATGGACACACGTCGATCAACGTGCTGGTCCGCTTGGCGTGGCGTGGGGCTAATGGCTCTGCTGCTCACCTGCGCCGGCTGTGTGGATAACCATTCCTTTGCCCCCGTCCCATTGCCGCCATTCCTTTTCGGGGATTACGAAACAAAACCTCTAGCACCGCTCAAGGACAGCGATACCAAAGCCAAGCTGCCACCCTCCGGCAAAGCCACGCTGCTGCCGCCCACCGAATTGCCCGATCCTCACAAGCTTACACTGGATGCCGTGATCAAGGAAGCGCTGCAGAGCGATCCCAAGATTCGCGCCGCCGCCGAGAATATCAGTCAGGCCAGCGCCGATTTGTGGACCGCGTCGCTGGCGCCGAATCCTGTCATGACAACCAGCGGCACGCTATTGCCACTTACCCGGCCTTTCACCGTCGATGCCCAGGGCGGGCCGCCGCAATTCGACGTTGGTTTCAGTTTTCCAACAGCCTGGCTGTTGTTCGGTCAGCGTCAGGCGGCCATGGACAATGCCCGCGTCGGCGTCAATGTGGCGGCGGCCGATTTCACCGATCTGGTGCGGCAGCGCATTGCCGACACCGTGGCCGCGTATTACGACGTGCTGGAAGCCAAGGCCCTTTTGGACCTGGCCCGCGAGGATCAGGAAACACAGAAGCGCTTGGATGGCATCACCAAGGATCGCGTCAAGATCGGCGGCGTTGGCGCCATTGAAGTGGACCGCATCCGGCTCGCCGTGCTGGACGCGGACCGTGAAGTGCGCAAACGCGAGGCGGTTTTGGTCACGGCCCGGACCGCATTGCAAGCGCAACTAGGCCGGCTGGAAATTGATCCGCAATTCGATGTCGATGGCAGCCTTGATGTCGCGGCGGCGCCGCCGGCGCCGCCGCAGTTGCAACAGGCCATCACCATCGCTGACCAATATCGGCCGGACATCGTGTCGTTGCGTTTGCAAATCGCCAAGTCCGAATTTGGTTTGAAACAGGAACAAACCAAGGCCTATCCCGAAGTCACACCGCATCTGGGTTACACGCGTCAGTTCCAGGAAAGAGCAATTGGTTTCCCCGATGCGTCGTCTTACGGCATCGGCCTCGACGTGGACATCCGCCTGTTCGACCGCAACCAAGGCAACATCAGCAAGGCGCGCTCGATTATCGTGCAAAATCAATACAACCTGCACGCTCAGTTCGCCCAGGTGCGCGGCGAAGTTTCCCAGGCCGTTGAAGATTACCGAATCGCCCACGCCGCTTTGACGACCGACGATCCCGAACGGCTCAAAATGGCGATAAGCGTGCGCGATCGTATCGAAGCTGCCTATAAAGCGGGCGGCCGACCGTTAATTGAAGTTTTGGACGCCCAACGCGCCTATCGGGAAACTTTGCGCACCTTTACACTGGATCAGTCGGCGTACTGGCATGCGCTTCACCATTTGAACGCGACGCTTGGCAGACAGGTGCTTCGATGACAACCCCCTCTGGCCCCGCTCTGCAACGCACTTCGACGGGCTGGGGCGCGTTGATCAAGCAGGTCCTGTCGCTTGCCATTTCCCTTGCTTTGACATGTACCGTCCTGGCCCTGTTGCTGTGGTCTCCGTTCGGCGGCCCTACCGATGAGGGAACAGCCCAGGTCAGCCCCGACGCCGTCCAGGTCACCGCTCCGGGCGAATTGACGATCAAGCCAGGCAGCTCAATCGAAAAAAAAATCACCGTCGCCACCGCCATCAACAAGACGCTCAACAAGGGCAATGAGCCTGTTGCGCCTGTTCTCAACGTGACCGGCTACGTCGTGGCCCGGCTCGGGCCAGGCAAAAACACAACAGAAACCCGCTGGGATTTTCAAAGCACGGAACTGGCCCAGGCCTATTCCGATTGGATCAAGGCCCGCGCCGACGCCGTGGCGGCCAAGGAACAACTCAACAAGATCACCGCCTTGACCGATGCTCGTGTCAGCGCCGCCAAGGAAGTTGCCGAGCGGCTGCGCGATCTGGTCAAGGTCGGCACCGATTCGCTCAAAGACCTTCGAGCTGCCGAGGCCGATCTTCGCCAGGCGACGCTCCAGGGACAAAAAGACATCTTCGAAGCGGAAACTAACCTCGCCAACACGGACCGTGCGCGGGCCACTTTGGAACGGCAAATGTATCAGGCCGGCATGGATCCCACGCTGCTGGGATTGACCGTGGACGGCACGACCATTGTCGTCGCCGAAGTGCCCGAAGCCCGCATCAGCCTGGTGACGCCCGGATTGGCATGCGTGGCCAAGTTCTTCGCCTACAAGGACGAGCAGTTCCCGGCGATTGTGGACACGCTTAGCCCAAGCGTTTCAAAGGAAAAGCGAACGCTGCGAGTGTTTTTCGAAGTGCCCGATCCCAAGGCTCGGCTCAAGCCGGGAATGTTCGCCGAAATCGGCCTGGGCACAGGGCCGCGAGATGTGTTGCTTGTGCCTGGCGATGCTGTTCTGCACATCGCCAACGGCGATTACGTTTTGGCCGGCGGTGACAATGCGACCTGGCGCGTGGTCGAAGTCGCTGTCGGCGAAACGCGTGGGGCCGATGTGGAAATCCGCCAAGGCCTCAAACCGGGAGACCGGGTAATCGGCAGCGGAGCGATCCTGCTGAAACCCCTGGTTGTGCGAGCGTTGCAAAATTAAGCCGCTTGCGGCTTAGCCTTCAGCGTGGGACCACCTTCCCAGGCCGTCCGGTTCGGCATGGACGGCCTGGGAAGGCCGTCCCACGATAAATGATTATGAGTCGCGCGCCATGATCTCCAACCTCATCCAGGCCGCTCTTCAGCATCGCTGGCTCGTGCTTGCGCTGGCGCTGGTGTTGGCGGCGTTGGGCGTCTGGTCCTTCCAGCAACAAAAAATCGACGCTTATCCCGACATCTCCGGCCAGATGGTGCAGATAATCACGACCTTTCCAGGCCGGGCCCCGGAGGAAGTCGAGCGCCAGGTCACCATTCCCATCGAGCGGGCCATGGGCAATGTGCCGCGCGTGGAAGTGATTCGCTCGCGCACCATCTTTGGCCTTTCCGTCGTCCAGCTGAGCTTCGAGGAAGGCGTTGATGGCTACTGGGCCAGGCAACGCGTCATGGAAAAGCTCGACGGCATCGATTTGCCTGACACGGCCAAGCCCGATCTTGGCCCGCTAGCCACGGCCTATGGTGAGATTTATCGCTACGAACTGCGTGCGACCGACATTTCCGATTTGATGGAACTGCGCACGTTGAATGATTGGGTCGTTATCCCGCGTTTGCTCCGGGCCGCCGGCGTGGCGGATGTTTCCAACTTCGGAGGCCAGGCCAAGCAATTCGCTGTCATTTTGCGGCCCAGCCAGCTGGAACGCTATGGTTTGACGCTCAGCGACATCCTGGACGCCCTCAAATCCAACAACGCCGACGCCGGCGGCAGCGTGCTCTCACGCGGCAGCATGTCGTTCGTGGTCCGCGGCCGCGGCGCGCTGCAAGACATCAAAACGATTGGCGCGGTTTTCATCAAATCGGTCGGCGGCACACCCATTTATCTCCGCGACCTGGCCGATGTCACGCTCGATTACAAGATGCCCGCGGGCATTTACGCCAAGGATGCCACGGGCGAAGGCGTCGAAGGCATCGTCCTGATGCGCCGTGGTGAAAACCCATCCGAAGTCCTTGACAACGTCAAAAAAGCCATCCAACAGCTCAATACCGAAGTGCTGCCGCCTGGCGTCAGCATCGTGCCGTTTTACGACCGCACGATTCTTGTGCAGAGCACGCTTCATACCGTCGCCCACAGTGTCGGTCTTGGCATTGCCCTGGTAGTGCTGATTTTGTTGCTATTCCTGGGCCGGCCATCGATGGCCTTTCTCGTGGCGTTGACAATCCCCTTCTCGCTGCTGTTCGCCCTGGTGCTGATGTTTGTCACCGGCATCCCAATCGGATTGCTTTCCATCGGGGCCATCGATTTCGGCATCATCGTCGATGGCGCCGTCATCATGGCCGACAGCATTGCCGAGCGTTTGGGTGCGGCGCGGCGCGAAGGCGCGCGGATCAGCCTCACCAAAACCATCCTGAGCGCGGCCCAGGAAGTCGAGCGGCCCATCTTCCTTTCCGTGTTGATGATCGTCGGGGCTTATTTACCACTGCTGACATT
>DASRAT010000398.1:0-3076 GCA_035638015.1 Gemmataceae bacterium
CCCCAGAGTTCGTTGATGTAACACAGGCCGTGCGGCCAGATCATGGCCGTGGCGGTTGTCGTCCATATCAGGCCGCAGGCGATGGCGGTGGCGAAAGCGGGACGTGTCCATTGCCAGCGTGGCGAACGCAAACCTTCCACCAGAGCGGCAGACAGGCCCACAATGCCGATGGCCACCAGCGGCAACACCAAACGAATGCCGATCTGCACGCGAAAGGTCAAACTGAAAACCAACAGCACCAGGGCCGTAAGGCAGGCCCAATTCGTCAACACACGCACTCGGCCGGCCGCCAACGCCGCCAACGGCGCCAGCAACACAGGCACGGTCAGCTTGATCGTCAACAGAACGGGGAAGTAGTACCACACCGACCGCGGAAAGGCTTCGCCGAGCAGATAGGTGCCGTGGCCGCGCATGTTGTGCTTGACTTGCCTGACGATGCCCTCCAGGCCATTGCTGAAGATGCACAAGTTTTCCGAAAGCCAAATCATGCAATTGGCCAACGCGCCTTCGGGCAGGCCGTTAGCCCATTCCACAAATGCGGGCTGGGGGCTGAAATCGCTGCCGCAATACACCACGGCAAATGTCAGCCCGCCAAGGACAATGCATACGCCATCGCGCCATGCCGGTCGGAGAACTTGCCAGGCGTGGCCCAGGCGTGTGCCGGTCGGCGCAGCAAACGCACCGGCGCGGATCAGCCGCTCCAGTTCGATCACGGCCAGGCAAATTGGCGCATAGACGATGGCCGAGGCCTTGGCCAAAATCGCAAGTCCGCACCATATAGCAGGCAGTGCTAGCCGGCGCGGCCAGGAGCAATCGCGGCCGGCACGGAAATGATAGAGGAGTGCCAACAGGCAAGCGGTGATGGCTATGTCCGTCGTGGCCAGGGCGCCATGAGCGAGCAGATTCGGCTCACAGGCCAGCACTGCCACGGCAAAGCGGCCGCCCCAAGGGCCCGCGAGCATCCGGCCAGTCCGCCAGCCGTAGCACAGCAGCAACCACCAGAAAACGAGATTGCCGGCGCGCATCCAGGGCAGGACGGCATGAAGATCAGCAAGTGGATCGATGGGCGTGCCGTGCCAGCTTTCCCACAGGAACAGCGGAAAAGTTTGCACGTCGATGGGCAAAGGCATGGTGCCAAGCTTGATCAAGCCGGCATGGCTGAGGTCGCGCCAGCAGCCCAGACCGCGCTCAAGGTAGATCGGTTCGTCAAAGGTCGGCCCGAGTTGTGCCGCTGCCGTCAGGCACCAGGCCGACGACAAAACGGCCCAGGCAAGAAACCACAGCGCATCGGCCCACCGCCGCCAATCCATCGGCCCGTCCCTCCACGTCCTATTTCGAGGCGTGGAGGGTAACGGATTCTTGGATTGGCGGGAAGAGCAATTGCTAAGCCGCAAGCGGCATCAGGCGCTCAGCAACTGGCGCTGGCGGCGGGGGGCGACCTTGCGCATCGGTTTGCGTTGCCGTTCCTCCGCCTGTTGGATCAGGCCGCGGAAGAGCTGAATGTCGAGCCCCGACGCCGTGGACGACGCGGGCCGCCATTGCACTCCCAGGGCAAACCAGTCGTCGCCTTCCAGCTCGATGGCCTCGATGACGCCGTCCAGTGCCCGGGCGGACACGCGGAAGCCACGCGCCAATCGGCACACGGCCTGGCGATGTTCGCTGTTGACGACGATTTCGCCCTCGCCGTAAAGCTCGGCCAGGCGGGTGCCGCGTTCCACCATGATGGCGTGGCGCAAGCCCGGCTCGGGCGGATGACGATGTTGTAGCGCTTCGGGCACTTCGCGGGCCAGGTCCAGATAGACGCTGCCGCCAAAGGTGGCGTTCATAGTCTGCAGGCCGTTGTCGATGGCCAACAGGGGGATTTTGCGGTCGCGGCAATGCAGGCACAGCGATTGCTCGTCGGCATAGCTGCCGGCCGAACCGTTGCCATTGCCCGCGTAAACCACGCCGTGGATTTCACGCAAGATTTCGGTCCAGGTGCGCCGGCCCTGGGGCCTGGCGAGAATCACCGGCTCAGCGCCGGCCGCGGCCACGATACCGGGATAGCCGACAGGCCAGATGCCGCGCTGCCGACGGGCGAGCGCAGTATCTTCCTCGGTGCCGCAAATGCCAATGCGAATAGTTGGTAGGGAAACGGACATAGTAGAGGACTCCTTTCCTCACGGGAAGAAGATGGGGAAATCCATTTTCAACAAACCGATACGCTTGCAACCAGCAAGCACTTTCATGGTTTCCTATTTTACCAGGTGCTGGGGCTATGGCCAGCAAAAAATTGAGAAAGGGCAGCCGCGCGGGCCGCTGCGGTTTTCAGGGAGCTTTTTGTCGTCGGAATTCCCTTGCGGACAAGGTCGTTGCGTCTTAAAACCGACATCGCACTTGCTCGCTACGTCAACGGAGGATTCTTTGCCATGTTCCAACGCGCTGCCCTGGTCAGCTTGTTTTTGGGGGTCGCCCTGGCTGGCCCCGCGTCCGCCCAAATCAGCCTGCGCTGGAAGTTTCAGGAAGGCGACATCTTTTGGATTGAAGAGAAAATCACCGCCAAAACCGATGTCACGGCCAATGGCGACAAGTTCACCGACGAGCAGACACAATACCGTCTGTCCAAGTTCGAGGTCAAAAACTCCACGGCGGACCTCATGATCATTCAGCAGCGAATCGAGGTCTGGCAATCCAAAATCACAGGCCGGCCGACCGGGAATGAAGACGACACCGAACGGCTCGAAAAGCTTTGCAAGAGCATTGTGTTCACTATGTACATGTCTCCAGTGGGCAAGATCACTCGTTACGACGGCTACGACAAGTTTCTGGCGAATTTTGCCAAGGAATACCCCGATGATGCCAAGCAATTCAAGGCGCTGACGGGCAACGATGACGAATGGCTGCGCGGACCTTTGGCGCAAGTCTTCGACGTACTGGCCCCGGAGTCGGCCAAGGGATTGAAGAAGGGCCAAACCTGGCAGCGCGACAGCAGCGTGAAACTCGGGCCTTTGGGCCGATTTAAGTTGGCCACGACGTTCACTTACGTCGGCAAGGAAGGGCAACGCGAGCGCGTGGACACCAAAGGGATCCTGACGTT
>DASRAT010000399.1:0-2382 GCA_035638015.1 Gemmataceae bacterium
TTTGACCGCGGGCGGTTTTGGCATTGCGGGCATGCCGCCAATGCCGCCTAATACTCCAGCAACCCCGGCGCCGGGAAAGCCAAAGCCCCCGCCAAAAGCGCCATTGCCATTGACCAAGGGGAGCAATTGCGATTGCGGCACCTCGCGGTACATGAGAATCGAGTAGATCGCCAGCGCCTTGAAGAAATCGCGCGGCATCTCATGCAATTTGGGTTGGCTGGGCGTGGGAATCACCATGCCGAAGTCGAGGGCGTTGCCCTCGAATTTGGGTTGGACGGTGAAGGTCTCCACTTTTTTGGCTGGGTCCCAGGTTAGGAAAACGAGTTGACCTGGTTGCAGAATGTCCTTGTCCTTGGCGGAAAAGTAACAGCATGCGGAAAAGCAGTCGGGCGCGCACCAAAACAACACCGCCGCGGCCGCAAGCCACGGACCGAGACGGGGCCACCGAGTCGGCATGGGAGCCTCCTTCGAGCAGATGTGAGACTCGGACGTGAAGGAGGAACGCGGGACGGATGCGAACTTGCGCGCTAGGCCGCGAGCCGTTTCGCCGCACAGCCAAGTTTTTGGAGAATGTAACCCGCCGTCCGGTCGCAGGCGCCGGGGGATGCCACACGCTGCCGCAGGGATGCCAACTCCTGACGAATTTGCCGATATTTGACCTCGTCATTCAGCCAGGTCAACACATGTCCCGCAATCGCCTCGGCTTCGCAGCGGGCGGTCATGAACTCTGGGAATAACTCCTTCTCGGCCAGCAGATTCACCAGGCTGATATAAGGCGATGTCTTGAACTTCTTGGTCACCCACAGGTCAAGCGGACTGATTTTGTAAACGACGGTCGATGGCGTGCCGTGATAAAGCAACTCCAGCCCCACCGAGCCTGAAACGGCGATGCAAGCCCGGGCGGCCTTGATGATCTCAGGCGTACGGCCGACAAACGTCTCCACGGCCAAACCTTGCCCTGCAAGCTCGGCGTCGGTCGTTTGCCTTTGTGAATCCTTGAAATTGGCGACGAGGAAACGTGCATCGGGCCGCGCCGCCTGGATACGCTTGGCGGCGTTGATGAGCATTGGCAAGTTCCTGGTCAATTCTTGATTGCGCGACCCCGGCAGCAATGCCACAACGGGGCCCCGGCCTTGTTGTTTGGCAATGAACTCCTTGTCGAGTTGCTGATGCGGCAGTTCGTCAAAATAAGGATGGCCGACATATTGGGCGGTGACGCCGCGTTCCTCATACCACGGCTGCTCGAAAGGCAATGAACACAGAACGTGATCGACGAAGCGACGCATTTTTTTCACACGCCAACCGGCCCAGGCCCACAGCTGTGGGGGCACGAAGTAAAAAACCGGGATGCCGTGAAAGTGAGCGCGGCGAGCCATCCACCAGTTGAATCCGGGATAATCGATCAAGATGACGGCGTCGGGCCGTTGATGGCGGAAGTAGCGGTCAGCACGGGAGACAAGATCAAGAAAAGTCGGAGCGTTGGCCAGGACGCGCGCGAACCACATGACGGCCAGTTGACACAGCGGATAGTGGAGCTTGCAGCCGGCCGCTTGCATGCGGTCGCCGCCGAAACCGACGAACTGCAGATCGGGCTGTTGGCTGGCCAGCGCCCGGATCAGATTGGCCCCGTGCAGATCACCGCTGGGCTCGCCGGCACTGAGAAAGATTCGCATGGCATCCTTGCGAGGTTTGTAGGACGGCCTTCCCAAGCCGTCCAGATCTCAAGACGGCCTGGGAAGGCCGTCCCACGTTGGCAATGCGACATCATTCCTAATTCCGCATTTGCAAGCAAGATCAGTCGTCATTTTTCTTTTTGACATACAGCGGCTGGATGCCCGGCATTGTCGTTTGTTCCGCGACTTTGCGATAGCCCATCGATTGCAGGACCTCCAGCACTTCGCTCCAAGTGGGAAACGGCCGGCGGTTGTCGCGCTTGTACTGGTCCATCGCCTTCATGAACAGGATTTCCTCGTCAGTGTAATCCCGTTCACATGTAGTGGGGTCGATTTGACGACGGCGTTCGCCCTGGCGGCGTTCGCTGCCGGTCCGGCGCTCAAGGGCGACGGTTTCTTCGCGTTTGCGGCGTGGCTTGCCACGGCGGTCTTTGCCACGCCGGTCGGTGACGCACTCATCACGGGATCGAGAGGTCGATTCGTCGTTGCTCATGGTTCAGCCCGCCTCTGGGGATAAGCCGCGGTCGATGGAGTCCGCAAGCGGTTAGGTCGAATCCGAGTATAACTACGGGGCAAAGCTGAACGAAGATTGGCATCAGGGTAATTGGGCAAATTGGCCAATTTTGGCAACCGTTTATGAGGGGTGTGACGGCTGCAACATCCCGGCGCTTGCGCTTTGCAGGCGCGGTTACTACAATAGCTCCGCGGC
>DASRAT010000400.1:0-7201 GCA_035638015.1 Gemmataceae bacterium
GCGCTAAATAGGAATAGTTGTCAGTTGATAGTTGTCAGTGGCAAACGGCCACTGACAACTATCAACTGACAACTGACAACTACCATGCGACACCGACGTGCCGGCTACAAACTGAATCGCAACGCCACCCATCGGCTGGCCCTCTACCGCAACTTGGCCCTGGCCCTGTTCCGGCATCCCGAGGGGCGCATCATCACCACGGTCGAAAAGGCCAAGGCGGTGCGGCCATTCGTGGAAAAGCTCATCACCCTGGCCCGCAAGGCCACGCTGGACCCGGAAAAGGCGTTGCATGCCCGCCGTTTGGTGCTGTCCCGTCTTGGCCCGCCTTCCAATGCTGAGGTCAATCCGTCCACGGATGAAAAAGAAGTCGATCACACCAAGGTGATCGTCAAGCTGTTCACCGAGATCGGCCCGCGTTTCAAGGACCGGCCGGGCGGCTACACGCGGATCATCAAGCGCCACGAGCGCCGTTTAGGTGACGGCGGCAAAACCGCATTCCTGGAACTGCTCAAGGAAGGCGAAACCAAGGTCCGGGCCAAACCGGCGGAAGCGCCAGCCCCCAAGGTCACGGATGAGCCGGCTGAGGAAACCGATCAACCCAAAGACGAGCAAACCGAGCCGCAGGCCAGCGATCACACGGAGCAACCGCCGATGGGCGAGACTCCCGCTGCCGAGGGCAGCGCCGAAAACCAACCCAAAACATAACAATCTCGTTCCTAGGCGCCGCCTGGGAACGCACTGCCGGCCAGGCTCCGCCTGGCGTCAATCGCCCAACGAGGCGGAGCCTCGAAAGCAGTGCGTTCCCAAGCTGAGCCTGGAACGAGAAGATCGTTAATCTAAGCCCGCAGGGCAAGCGAGGAAGTTCAATCTTTCCTCGCTTGTGCTTCGGGCTTGTATTTTTTTCCGCTCTGATCTACCGTATGCCGCCTTTGTTGGCGACGTGCATCCGCCATGATGGTTGGAGCACGGGGAAGGGCTTGCACCTTCCCGGCCACATCGCATAGGGAAGAGGCATTAGTTCCGGCGCCATCTCCGCGCACCAGCCCACCTCTGCCCGTGCGTTTCTGGCATCATTCCCAGGGTACAAGCGCAAGGATGCGTCCATGACCCGATCCAGTTTTTTCGCGCTCGCGTTTTTGACCGCGGCCGTCGTCGTCGGCTCCCTGACCGTGACGGCCAATCCCCGTGGCGGCGAAGGCGAGCCATCGATTGAAAACTCCCTCGCCGTCCAGCGCGCCGTCGTGCAAGCTCGCGACTTTCTTTATTCGCCCAGCGCTGAACCGAAAAAAGCGGTCGAGGTGCTGGAAGCCAATCTCGGCAAGATCAACGGCGACCGCAAATACCTGGCCCTCTTGCGCGACGCTTACCGTGCTTACATCAAAGAGTTGACCAACCAGCCCCTCTTGGCCGACGTCTATCAAAAACGCCTCAAAATCCTGGAGGACAGCGACGGTTTGCAGCAACCCGTGCTCGCCCAACAAACTCCCGGCGCCCAGCAAACTCCCGTCAAAGCGGATCAGCTGCCAGTAAGCCCGGTCGCGGCAACCGCAACCAAGCCCAGGAGCGATCCCTTTGACCAGGCCAACGAAATCAAGCTTGTTGCCGCCGCCTCGCCCGAAAAGCAAAACATTGCCAAGACACTTCTGGCCAAGGCAGACGACGAGTTCAAGCAAAAGCGTTACGCCGTCGCCAAGGAGCTTTACGAACAAGCCAACCAGGCCGACGCCAAGATTCTTGGCGATGATGGCCGCGGCCGCTGGGCCTATTGCCAGCTGACGGTGGTCGTCGAACAGATGAACCGCTTCCCCGAGCAACCTTGCGACTGGACCAAGCTTGAAAAGGACGTGAAAAATGCCGTGGGCGTGGCGCCGCACCTGGCCAGCGCCGGCGACAACATTCTCGGCAACATGGCCAAACGCCGTGACGCCGCTCCCGCCCAAACGGCGCGCGGTTCGATGAAGATGGCAGTCAAGCATCTGCCCCGTAACACCAGCGGCTGGCTGGTTGCCGAGACGGCGAACTTCCGCGTCTTTCACAATTTCACCGAGGATTACGCCGAGAACGTGATCCAAACCGCTGAGCAGACGCGCTCGCAAATGTCGCGCAAATGGTTCGGCAAGGAAGGCGAGGACTGGTCGCCCAAGTGCGACATTTTCCTGCACGCCAGCGCCGCCGATTACAGCCAGCGCACCGGCCAAAATGGCGCTTCGCCCGGCCATTCGACCATCAACATGGACGGCTCCAGCGGCCGCATCGTCGTCCGCAAGATTGACCTGCGCTGCGACAATACTTCGATGCTGGACGCCATTCTGCCGCATGAAACGACGCACGTTGTACTGGCCGGCCAATTCGGCAACAAACACGTGCCGCGCTGGGCAGATGAAGGCATCGCCGTCCTGACCGAGCCGAACGAAAAAGTGCAGCAGCACCGCAAGAACCTCGGCAAGGCCCTGCAAAGCCGTGACCTCATTCCGCTCAGCAGTTTACTACAAATGGACAACTATCCAGCACCAGAAAAGATCTCAACCTTTTACGCGCAGAGCGTGGCCCTGGTCGATTTCTTGGCCAAGCAGAAAGGGCCAGTGGTGCTGACGCAGTTCATTCGCGAAGGGTTGCAAGGCGGTTATGAGCCGGCGTTGCGGAAGCATTATGGGTTTCAGTCGATCAGTGAATTGCAGGATCGGTTCACGGAGCGGATGCTGGCGGAGATGAACGGGACGCAGCCGGGGATTGCGGGACGGCAATGAGGACGGCCATTCCTGCCCAAAAATGCTATGCAGATTTCTCGCGGATTCCCAGCAGTAGGCGGGCCGAGGAACGCACTTTTTCCATCCACCGGCGGGCGGCAACCGCTTGACGTTTGGTGGCGTTGGCGCCAGGGTAACGCGTATCCACGGCAAACGCCGACAGAAAAAGCAGTCCGCGTCGAAACGCGCGTAATTTTGGGTGATAGGACGCAAGGACGGCAAGGAGCACATCGAGGTAATGCGTCTTTGGGACGGCATGTCTGCCTCTTCCATCAGGCCCTTAAGATACTTCTCGGCACATTGCTGGCAGTGGAAGCAAACACCATTATAAACTGGGACTTTGTTTGCGCTGGCTTGGATGGCGAGTTCGTAATCTTCCTCCGCTTTTTTGACCCACGCGCGCGTTGACTTTTTCATAAAGAACCTTGCCCTTGCTCATGATCTGGGTCGCGAACGATTCTCCCTCCTTTAATCGTCCACGCAGCTGCTGCGGGGTTCGGACGATGAGGTCAATCGGAAATGGTGCAGCTAAGCGCCAAAGGATCTGAACTGCCTTGCTGTGCAGGTCCCGCGCTGGCATGACTACCAAGAGGTCCACGTCGCTGTCGTCATTCGGCGTCCCGTAGGCATAGGAGCCGAAAAGAATAATCTTGTCGGGGTGGAATTCGTCTGCAATGGCGCCTGCATAACGTTGGATCAATTGCATGGGAATATTGGCGCCGAAATACAAGCGTTTAGGAGGAAAGGGGAACGGGCTTGGTCGTGTTTTTTCCATATCGCTATTGTACGCCGCAAAAAAAGCCGCCGAGGTTTTAGTCTCGGCGGCTCGTCTGTTTTTGCTAATCCGCAAGCGACCTTACTTCCTCGCCACCAGCGCCACATCCAGCGACTTGTCGCCGAACTTGCCGTCGAGGAAGCTGAAGTTGCTCACGCTCACAACCATTCCCTGGCTGTCATAGCGATAAATGGCGGCCGACATCAACTCGCCCTTGGCCTCAGAACCGTTCTTACGGCCCATGTGCAGGAAGAACTTGCCGGCCACTTCCGGCGCAATGTCGGTCAGGTCGATGCCAATTTCAATCGGCTCGTTGTTGTTTTTGCCGCGCATCGGCACTTTGCCGACGTTGAACTTGCCGTTGTAGACGCCCGGTTGCACGGTCGCGTTCGCCTTGGTCGCATCCATGCCGGACGCGAAACCGGCGGTGAGCTGCAAGGCCGCGCGGTCCTCAAACTTGAAGCGCAACAGCATCGTCGTCCGCGGTTGGTAATCCTTCTTCACTTTCACCCAGCTGGCGGAGGGATTCTGGCCGCCGTCAGCCTTGGGAATGCCGACCAGCCGATACTGCACATAGCCCTTGCCGCCGTCGAAGCTCTTGGTGCCGTGCGAGTTGGCGAAGATGAAGGCGCCCTTTTCCCAGTCGGCGAGGGTGATCTTGCCGTCGCCGTTGAGGTCCTTGTCGTTGGTGATCTTGCCGTCGCCGTTGACGTCGAAGGCGATGTTGTCATCGTAGCCGATAAAGGTCATGGCATGGCCGCCGCTGTCGCCCCACTTGGTGACCAGCTGTTTGCCGGCCTCGTAACTGCCCGCCGGGATTTTCACGGTCTTGCGGCCCTTGAAATTCATGCTGAAGCTGAGCAGACCGCCGACTTTCTGGTTGGGATCGTCGTGATTGTAAAGATAGCGTTTGATTTTTTGGAGGTCTTCAGGCGTTTTGATGGGGAACGAACCGTAGCTATCAACGCGGTTCTTCATGGCGGCATAATACTTGTCGTAACCCGAAGGCCAGCCGGCGTCGGCGTGCATGCCGAACTTGTCACCGTAAACGTCGAGCGTTGGCACGCCGATTTCCTTGACGACCGCCCAGCCCTTGGCGTAGTTCGAGCCTTTGAGCTCCGCTTGGTTAAGGCAGTTCCAGGTCCAGTGGTCGGGATATTGGTTTTGCGGCAGTTTGGAATCGAGGCCGCGAGCCAGGTTCATTTCATAGGTGAAGTTGTAATGGATGCCGGAGGCCTGAGCACAGCTGCCGCCCTTTTGCTGCATGATCGGCGGGAAATACTTGCTGGCCGAATTGTCATGGCGCAAGGGCAAACTGACAGTCTTGGTGGGCTGTGTTTGACCGCGGGGAATGATCTGGGGTTCAGGCAGTTCGCTGGGCTGAAGGCCATCGGCCGCCAGCGTGGCAAACAAATCGTCGCCTTCCAGCGGCAGGTTTTCATCATCGTCATTGGGGACGTACAAGACGGGTGCCGGCAATGGGAGGGGTGCAATGCCCGCAACCGGCGTTTCGCTGGGCACTAACAAACACACCGACGCGGCCATGAGCAGCGTTAACAATCCAGACAGGCGCCGCAGCGCGGGATGGCATTTGGCGGTCAACTTCACGCGATTCATGTGCAAAGCTCCCCCTGAAGAAGATGCGGTGGCCGGGCCAACCATTAGCCCAGCGGACTGAATTTGATTGAATCCAACACCCAAAAGGTTTGGTGATCGCTTGATTTCGAGGGCAGGCCGCCTCAGGTATTGCCGTGGCGGGAATGTCTTAACCTTGTTGTTTTTAACAAGTTACACGATGGCGGAGCGTGGGGCAACCATTTATTTGGTTTTTTTGGGTGGGGATTGGCAAACCTTGGCAGTTGGTGAAATGGCTCGGATTATCGTGGCATCGCTCAGATATTTACTACTTTTCCCGCATTGGTGAAAAGCAGCCGAGCCGTGACACTTTCTATTGTCATACCTGCTAATGTGGCAACCACGCGCCGGTAAGCCTCCAACTGAGGACGGTAATGTTCAGTCCGGGAAACGAGCGCTGCGTCGTCGCCGGACGCAATGGCGTCCGTTTTGTAATCCAGCACATCGGCTGCCACAACACGGTCATCGTCCGCAATCCAGACCACGCGGTCGAGGCTGCCATTCCAGAACGATTCACCGTCCGGAACGAGGAAACGGCGTTCGCGTTCCGCTTTCAAAGGACGCAAGCCGGTTCGCCAGATGGAGGCCAGTGCCGTGGGGAAACCTGCGGCTTGCGGATTGGCGTAAGCGGATTGTTTCAAGGCGACGGCGATCTGGGCATTGCCCAACCAACCGCGGAAGGTGGCCAGGTGTTTATCGAGATCGCGCCACGTTTCCGCCGGCAGTTTGGAACGCAGTTTTTGAGCCGCCGCGCGTAATGTCTCCTCAGTTGGCGGGCCGTCGTCCAGCCATTCAATGGCTTCGAACCAGGCGTGGTAAAGCGTTCCAGCGGCGGTGCCGGTTCCTTCGGATGGGTTGAACAATCGGGCCACGGGCACTTTGGCCTGGCCTTCTCGGCTGGACGGAGCGACATGCTCCATGCCGCGGCGGCGTTCGTCCTTTGCTTCACGAAATACAATGGGTTGTGCTGGCGACAACTCCACCGCGACTGGCGCTTGCGGTGCCGCTTTGACTGCCTGAAACCACTTGGCGTCTCCGTGTTGCCAGATGTTGGTTTTTTCCACGGGTGTCACGTTTGGCGCCAAGGTTTGCACCAGCAAATTGCACCAGGCCGTCTTGCCAGCATACTTTCCCTTGTAAGGGCCAGGGATGACCATGTAGAGCGCATGGACTGCGCGCGTCATTGCCACATAGAGCAGCGACAGCGATTCTTCGATGCGCTGCTGGCGTTCCAATTCAAAGGCTTGTTGCTCCTTCGCATCCAATAGCTTTTGGACGGCTTCCTCGGCGTAACGGCAGACGAAATTCACCTCCAGCGTTTTGGGATCGCGGCCGACGACGAACGATGGCGAGCGGCCCGCAAGCTGGCAATCAAGTTCAGGCAACACCACGGCGTCGAATTGCAGCCCCTTGGCGCCGTGGATTGTCATCACGCGCACAGCGGCGCCGGACGGATCGGGCACTTTTTTGGTGCGGACGTAATTGACGAAATCGTCGGCCCGCAGCGTGCTGCGCGCTTCAAAGGCGTAGGCCATTTCCACGACTTGCTGTAGCCTGCTGAGATCGCGGCGGTCACAGGCGGGGGCGATGCGCTGTGCCCAACCGTGCGTGAATTTGCCGCAGCCTTCGGACAAAAGGCTGCGCCGCAATTGTTGCGAAAACTCCTCGGCAGTGGCGGACAGTTCGGTGTGCGGCTTCAGCGGTGAGTTTTGCAGATGGAACCAGGCCACCGAATGGCCCGGATGATCGGCGAGCGTGAACAGCGACATGATCAGTTCGACGGCGGGCGAATCGATCAGGGCATTGCCGCCTTCTTCGCTGGCGTCGACATTTTTTTTGCGCAATTCAAAGATCATCCGGGCCACGGCGGGATTGGTGCGGCACAAGACGCCCACCGATCTGCCCGGAGCAACACGGACGAGCGCGGCCACGCGTTCGGCGACATATTCATAATGCTTGCCGCGATAGTCGTCCAAGGTTTGCTCGTCTTGCCGGGTCGGGCCAGCGTGCAGGCATACATAACCTGGAAGTGTTTCGTGGACGG
>DASRAT010000401.1:0-3759 GCA_035638015.1 Gemmataceae bacterium
CGGTCTTGATGAGCCAGTATTCCACGGGGCCGTCCCACTTGCTGATTTCCCAGCCGAAGAGGTTCCTGTAGAACTCGACAGCCCTGGCAGTGTTGTCGGCGTGGATCTCGAAGTGAACGACACGGTTCATAACGATGCTCCTCTGAGCCACTGGCGGTTTATTTCTTTTTGGGTTTGGCGGTTTTCTTGGATTTGGCGGCAGTCGGTTTCTTGGCGGCCTTGGGTTTCTTCTTGCCGAAGATGGCGTCATAGCCGTCGCCGAATTTCTTGTTTTCTCCCAGGCCGACACGAACGAGGCTCATGACGAAATCTCCGGAATTGCATGGACTTTTTGTGATTTTGGATGGTGGGGCAGACATTCCTTTCTGCCGCTTTGCCGCAGAACCTGCTGGCAGACAGGAATGTCTGCCCCACGAAAAAACCAAACTGAGCCACCACCTGATTTTGGGTAAATGTAGGAATCGGGCCGCAATTCGTCTCCGCGTTACTTCTTGCCGCCCAGGGGCGGCAGGAACGGCACCGACCGCAATGCAGACAACACCGCTTCGGGACTGCCGTTGTACTGGAAAGTGACCCAGCCGCTGGCGCCGTCCGGCGGCGGCCCGGCTACTGTCGGCGAACCCAATCCTTCGAGCTTTTGCGCTTCCAAAAGTTTGGCCACTTTGCGAGCCGTAGCGGCATCCGGACACTCCACATGGCCCACGATTTTCGCTTCGTCTTTTTGCAGTTGCAATGCAACGACGACGCTGGTGACGTTTTGCAACAGCTTGTCAAGCTCGGCGTTTTTCTGGGCCAAAGGCAATGGCAAGGGCAATGGTTTGCCGAGAACCGATAGTTGCTTGAGATTGGTCCCCGCCCACCACAACTGTGTTCCGACGGTGAGACGTTGATGCACCATGGCCCGAATGCTCAGCGGCGGGCCGTCGGCGCCGGTGCGCAGCTTGGCGGTGACAAGCTCGACATCGCGCTCCGGCAGCAGGTCGGGCCGGATGAGCAGCACGAGGGTGCGCGGATCGGCGCAATAGAGCATGCCGGGCGGATTGGCGACCTGGTACAAATCGCGATCATGGTGCTTGGTCGGTTTGGCGGGCAACTGAGCTTTTTCAACCTTGGCAGGATCGTAATCCTTGAGCGTACGGACCACGATCATGGCATGGGGAAAAAGGACGCCGCCGCGGATGGCCAGAACGACGTGATCGATGGCATCGGCCTTCAGGCCCGTCCATTTTTCGACTTGCCCCAGGCCCAATTCAACCAGTTGCGGGGCAGACTCACCCTCACCGGCGGGGGCGCGGGCCAGGAGTTTCGCGCCTTGTGGCGTGGCCAACAGCTCTGCGACATGAATGCCGGCCACCAGGTTGCAGTCGTCCGGCAGGTAGCCCAGTCCCGCCAAAAGCTCTGGGGCGACAGGCTTGAGCGTGGTCTTGGCGGGCGACGGTTCCGGCTGGACACCCCTGGGATCATTGCCGCGCCGCGATTTTTCCGTCATCAATGCATACGGCAGGATCATCAGTGATACGGCCGCCATGTTGACCAACACGAACAGTGCGATGGTGGCATTCGCACGCGGCTTGCGAAGAAACCACAACCACAGCGACGCCACCAGGCCGAGGCCGGACATCAGCAGCATGAACGGAAAGGCCCGCTGCGTGGTGTTGTTGTCCGGCAGGGCGACCTTGAGAGCCAGGCTGGCGATTGCCACCATGACGCATATGGCGGCAAGGCGCACGAACAGGGGGGAGTTCGACGGCGGCAATTCGGAGGCAGTGGTACCAGTGGTAATGACCTCGCCGTGCGACGCGGCCAGGCCGTCGTGCTCGCCATCGGTGGCGGCGCGAAAGCGAAACGCCTCGCCGCAACGCGGACAAATGACGGGGCTGGACGCCGCCGGTCGCGGCATCTGAGCATTGCAATAGGGGCAGGCCAGCAGTTCCGTAGACAAGGCCATTAGTATGATCCTGGCGCCATTCACTTCTCTATGGGCCATTGTTGGCAGCCGGCAGGGGGTTGTCCAGGGCACGGGCGAGACGCTGAGCCATTAGCGTCCAGTCAAAAGTGACTCGGCAGAAGGTGGCATTCGTTTCAAAGGGTTGTGTGAGGGGGTGCAATGAAATGCAAAATAAGACAGGCGTTGCAAAATCAGGCGCTAAACTCGGGCTATCTTCACCACCTTCAAGTGGAGGGCTGTCCAACCGTGTATTGACCACCTGCGCAAGTCCTTTTAGACTGTATCTTTGGAATAATCCGCAAACTCGGACCGCGGCAGAGCATTATGGCAACAGACACCAAGATGGATATCAGTTTGTGGGAGCGCGTCTCCGACGCCTTCGGCTCATTCTCCGAAGGGATTGTCGGTTTCCTGGGCCGTATGTTCGGCTCCAGCAATGAGCGCTTCGTTCGCAACCTTGGCTACATCAAGTCACGCGGCGGCGATGTGACCCACACCGTCACCCCTGGCTCGTTGCTGGCTCGTGTCAACGAGCTGGAGCCGACGATGCAAGCCAAGAGCGAAGCCGAATTGAAGGCCATGACCGCCGAATTGCGTGAGCGGCTGGCTGCCGGCGAAACCCTGGAGGATTTGCTGCCGGAGGCGTTTGCCGCTTGCCGCGAAGCCGCTTTCCGCACCAAGAACATGCGGCACTTCGATGTGCAAATCGTCGGCGGCATTGTGCTACACCGGGGCAACATCGCCGAAATGGTCACCGGCGAAGGCAAGACCCTGGTGGCCACGCTGCCGGCGTTTCTCAATGCCCTGGAAGGCCAGGGCGTCCACATCATCACGGTCAACGATTACCTGGCCCGCCGCGATTGCGAATGGATGCTGCCGATTTACCGCGCCCTGGGTATGGAGGCCGGTTTCATCCAGAGTGACATGGACGCCGTCGCTCGCCGCAAGGCTTATGATTGCGACATCACCTACGGCACCAACAGCGAGTTTGGTTTCGATTACCTGCGCGACAACATGAAGCCCGCCCGCTGGGGCGACGAGCATTACGATCCGTTTCACCATCAGGTGCAAAAGGCGCTGCATTACGCCATCATCGACGAGGTGGACAACATCCTCATTGACGAGGCGCGAACCCCGTTGATCATCAGCGGTCCCGCCTTCGGCGATTTGACGCGTTATGCGCGGGCCAATCAAATTGCCATTCAGCTGGGCGATTTGCAAAAGCAAGAGCCGGGCAAGTATTACGAGATCAAGGAAAAAGAGCACACCTGCCACTTGACCGACGAAGGCATCCGCAAGGCCGAGGAACTGGCCGGCGTCGAGAGTTTCTACACCGCCGGCAACATGGAATGGCCGCACTTGATCGACAATGCCCTCAAGGCGCATCACCTTTATCACAAGGACAAACGCTATCTCGTCATGCGCGACCCCGAACCGCCGCATGAAATGGCGATCATCATCGTTGATGAGTTCACAGGCCGGCCGATGCTCGGTCGGCAATGGTCTGACGGTTTGCATCAGGCCGTGCAAGCCAAGCATCCGCGTGAAGGCGTCAAGATCAAGGAAGAAACGCAAACGCTGGCGACGATCACGCTGCAAAATTACTTCAAGCTGTATGAGAAGCTGGCCGGCATGACGGGCACCGCCATGACCGAGGCCAACGAATTCTGGAAGGTCTACAAGCTCGATGTCATCGCCATTCCGACCAATGTACCGCTCGTCCGCGTCAACTATCCTGACCTGATTTACATGTCGGAAAAAGAGAAGTGGGCCTCCGTGCTGGAGGAGATCGAGACCATTCACAAGTTCGA
>DASRAT010000402.1:0-3011 GCA_035638015.1 Gemmataceae bacterium
CGGGGCGTGCAGCAATGGGACGCGGTCACCGTGAAAAAAGGCATGACCTTCGCCCGTTTCGACAAAGAAGCAGGCCCGCGGCGGCCACGCGGCTCGGACATCTTGTTTACTTTCGCCGGGACCGCGGGCTATTCCATGGACGGCAAACTGCTGGCGGTCAGCATGGGCGAGAGCGGCGTCGGTGTCTGGGACGTGGCCAGCGGCAAGACCAAGAAGCTCTACGGTCCCGATGCAGCCGACAAGGAAAAGGAAATCGGCTTCGGCGGTGAATCACTGCCTTATGCTTTTGCCTTCGCGCCGCACGGCAACATTTTGGCGGTTTCCACGTCCGGCGGCGCTATCAAGCTCTGGGACGCCGCGACGGGTAAAGCACTCCGCAGTTGGGTTTGGCATCAAGGGGCCGCCAAACCGCAGTCACCCGATGGGTTGCCCAACCAGGTCGGCATGCTGTCGCTGGCCTTTTCTCCCGACGGCAAAACGCTGGCCGGCGGCGGCGTACACAATATGTTCGACGGCTTGCCGCAGTCCACCATCATCCTCTGGGAAGCCGCCACCGGCAAGGAACGGCTGCGCGTGCGGACGCCGATCAAGTCGTCCTCCAATGACGATTTCGGCTTCGAGCTGGAATTGCTCTTTTCCGTCTTCGACAACATGCCTATGGCCCTGACGTTCTCGCCGGACGGCAAGCAACTGATGGTTGGCACCTTCACCGGCTTGCACGTGATCGACGCCCTCACCGGCAAGGATGTGATCAGCTTTTCCGGCCGCCAAATGGTGGGCCGCACAGCGACGTTTTCCCAGGACGGCAAATTGCTGTTCGTCGGCAAAGCCGACGGCACGGTCCGCATTATCGATGCGGCCAACGGCCGCTTGGTCCGCGATCTGCCCGCTCATACCGAAGCGGTCCTGACATTGGCATTATCCGCCAACGGTAAAACACTGGCTTCGGGATCGAGCGATTCCACGGTGCTGCTGTGGGACGTGGCCGAAATCACCAAGCCCGTAGCAGGGGACAAAGTCACGGTCACGGCCAAGGAAATGGAGACGCTGTGGACCGACCTGGCATCAACGGACGCGGCCAAGGCTTATCAGTCGATCAATGCCCTGGCCTCGGCGCCGGCGGTGTCAGTGCCGTTTCTTAAAACCAAGCTGAAACCGATCGCTCCCGCGGACCCGAAAGTGCTCCAGCAACTGCTTGAAGATCTCAATAGTGAAAAGTATCCCACCCGTGAGAAAGCCACGGTGGAACTGGAAAAACTCGGCGACCTGGCCCGTGCAGCCCTGTACGAGCGGCTCAAGGCAAATCCACCACTGGAAATGAAACAGCGCATGGAGAAGCTAATGTCAAAGCTTAATGGGCCAGTGGAATCGGCGCAAACGCTCCAGGCCTTGCGAGCCATTGAAACCCTGGAGCGGATCGGCACGCCGGAGGCTATGGGGGTTTTGACCGCGTTGGCCAACGGGGCGGCGGGGCATCGGATTACGGAGGATGCGAAAGAGTCAGTGCAGAGGTTGGAGAAGCAGATGAAGAAGCGGTAACGCAAAAACAAAGGTGTCAAAACTGAGCTCACCAAAGCACTCAGCGGTGAAGCCAACCAATCATGAGGCCGGCCGCCACATCGGGTTTCCCCGCTCGCGGCCGGCCTGTTGCTGCTTTACGCCGCCAAATCCCAAACCAACGCTGACCCGTCCTCGTTCAATGAACTCAATTGCTTGCCATCCGGGCTGAAAGCTAACCCAAGGCACAAGCCCGACGGGCCTTGAAAATGCCATTCCGCAAGCGTCGGTTGAATGCGGATGACACGAACGGCCGACGTGCCGCCGACCGCCAGCATGGTACCGTCCAGGCTGAATTGCAGGCGGAAGCCGGTTTCTTCAAGCCGTTTTTCTCCCACCTCGACATTGCAAAGCGTCCTGGCATTGGCATTGTCCACCACTAATACCCGAACCAGCGGCGCCATGAGCGACGTGCCGGCGCGACCTTTGCGCGTCTTGATGGTCACCAGCGCAATGACGTCGTCGACAGGGGAAAGAGCGTACCAAGCCGCGCCGAGCGGGTGCTCGAAGGGGTTAGAGTGTTGGGCAACATGCAAAGGAAATCTCCGTGGTTGTTAGAACAAATAATCGCATCATCGCATATTGCGTGCCGAGCGCGGCGCTGTGTTGAACTTGCGTGAAATTCCGGCAATTCACGCGCAAGCAAGGGCATTCGTGACGTTCACAGGCCAGACGAACTTGCGTTCCACGATCCCCACGACATCAAACTGAATACAGACAATGATACAGCGGCCCCACTTGTCAGGTCAAAATCTCGGCCGCGTTAATTTCGTTGTTGCTTCGACCTCCGCGCCTCGCTAGACTCCATTCTCATCTAGCGGTTATATCCCGACCGCTCGCGGGTACTGACCACGTTTTCCCACGTTGGTAACCAGCGCATGGTTCGGCAAATCCCTATCCTTGGCATCCTCTTGATCGTGAACGGAGTCTTGATCGGCCTGATGGGCATCTTGGTCATTGCGCTTGGGCCATTTCTCTATTACGTGGAGAAATCGTCGCACAAGACGATGCATCCCGAAAAGCAAACCGAGAACATGATCTTCATCGCCGTGCTCGCCAGCATGGGCGCGTTGATTTTGGTCATCGCCATGCTGCATGTGATTGCTGGTTTCAAATGCCGCCGCTATCGTGGCCGTGTGTTCGCGCTGGTCACGGTGTTTACTAACATCCTGCTGTTGCCGACTTCCTGCTCTGTGACGAGCATCGGCATGCTGGTTTACGGGCTGATTGTGCTCTTCAACAATGAGTCCATAAGGGCATTCGAGATGGGAGCGCGCGGCGACACGCCCGAGCAAATCCAGCAGGCCTTTGCGCCCGCCCCACATTACGTGGGCCGCGAGCGGCCCTGGGGCGGCGATTACGAACGCTGGCGCTAAGAGTTTTGGTTGTGGGGCAGGTTTCCTAGCCTGCCGTATGCTCTGAATGGCAGGTTGGAAACCTGCCCCACATTGCCC
>DASRAT010000403.1:0-6362 GCA_035638015.1 Gemmataceae bacterium
GCAAGGCGTCGTAAACGTCGCAGATGGCCACAATGCGGGCGGATAGTGGGATACCGCTGCCGGCCAAACGGTCGGGATAGCCGGCCCCGTCGTAACGTTCGTGATGGTGGCGGGTGATGTCGACCGCCATTTGCAGAAACGCCAGGGCGGCGCCATGCTCCTTGGCCACGGCTCGCAGCGTCTCCGCGCCAAGGGCGGTGTGCGCTTGCATTTGAATGCGCTCGTCGGGAGTCAGCTTACCGGGCTTGAGCAGAATGTGATCCGGAAGGCCGACTTTGCCAATGTCATGCAGCGGCACGCAACAGACCAGAAGGTCAATGAAATTGCTGTCAATCTGCCCGGCGAACATCGGCAGCGTCGCGGCCTTTTCGGCAAGACAACGGCAATAGCGCTGCAGGCGCATCAGGTGCGAGCCGGTTTCCGAATCGCGCTGCTCCACCAGTTTGGCCAACGCCAGCACCAGAGCATTCCTTGATTGGACTAGATCGCTCTCGCGGCTTTCAAGGCTGCCTTCCAGGTTGGCGTTGACGGCGAGCAAATGCCGGGTAAGCATCTCACCCTTGTCCTGCGCGTCCTTGAGCCGCAGGGCGTTTTGCACGCGGCATTGCAGCTGGATGATGCTAAATGGCTTGGTGAGGCAGTCGTCCGCTCCGGCCAGCAACATTTTGGCCATCTCGTCGGAGGACGACATCCCCGAAAACATCATAATCTTGAGGTGCGGCGACGGCGGCGTCTCACGCAGCCGCTTGAGCACCTCCAGACCATGCAGATTGGGTAGATTCACATCGAGCAAGATGAGATCATAAGGCGCCGACTCGGCGGCTTCCAGCGCGCTCAGGCCGCAATCGGCTTCGCCGCAGCTGATGCCCTGGGATTGCAACACGGCTCGGCAGAAATCGCGCACGCTCTGTTCGTCGTCCACGATCAACACGCGGTGACCGTGCGCGGACAGCGCGCTGGCGCCTGGTTGCTCCGCGGCTTGGGCCGACATTAATGAGCTGGGCTGCAGCGTGGCACGGCCGGCGGCGTTGGCGTTAAGGAACGGCAACATGGCCCGCATTACGGCCTGTGGCGTGGCGAAGCGTTCATTGGGATCGACGGCCATCATGCGCTGCACGACGGCATCCAGTTCGATTGAAATGTCGGGAAACACGGCTCGCACCGAGGGCGGCGGCTCGCCCATGCGGCGAAGCAAGCTTTCGGTGGCGCTGGCGCAGGTGGGAAACGGCACTTTGCCGGTCAGACACCAGTAAAGTGTGCCTCCCAGGCCGTAAATGTCGGCGCGAATGTCCACGGTGCTGGCGTCCTTCGCCTGCTCGGGCGCCATGTAGTCTACGGTGCCAAGGATGGTACCGGGCTGAGTCATGCGCGCGTCAAAGCGGCGCGAGAGGCCAAAATCGAGCAGCTTGGCCTGGTCTTCGGGCGTCACCAGGATGTTGGACGGTTTCACGTCGCGGTGGACCAGATGGGCCTTGTGCGTCTCCGCCAGGGCGCTGGCAATCTGATGGATGAGATTGCAAGCCCGCGCGGGCTTCAGCGGCCCTTGTTCCTCCACGATGCCTTCCAGGTCCTGGCCAGGAACATATTCCATGACGAGGTATTGAAGAGCAGGTTGGTCAGGGTCGTTATTGGCAACGCGGCCGGCGTCCATGGCGGCAACAATGTTAGGATGGCGCAGCCGTGCCACGGAGCGCATTTCGCTCATGAACCGCGCTTGCAAGCGCTCGTCCTGGCCGACCGTCACTGGCATGACCTTGATAGCCACGTCGTGGCGCATGTCAATGTGTTCAGCCCGGAAGACCACCGCCATGCCGCCGGCGCCCAAACGTTCGAGCACGCGATAGCTGCCCAGGACCAGGCCAAAAAGTGTGCCGGCGCTGACGCGGGCCGCCTGATACTCCGTCAGCAATCCGTGGCGAACGAGCAGACCAAGCAACTGGTCGCGGTCGTTACAGGCCTGAAGCTCGTTGCGGATGGTTGCGTCGAGATTCTGCCAATCCTCGGGCAGCACGATGCACTGGCCGAGCAGCTCGTCGAGAAAAGTCCGCGCCTTGGCGACAGCCGAGAGATTCTTCAAGTTAGGCGAGAAAATCGTACGGCTGTTGGCGCTGCCGAGCAGCTTGGACATGCCGACTCCTTCGCAGTTGACCCCGTTGTTCACTGTGCCACGGTCGCGATGGGCGCAGCCGCAACGGTGGGGGAAGCGTGGACCTGCAAACGCAGGGGTGTATACAAACCTAGCACGGAAAAGGGCAACAGTGAGGGAACGACCGCAAATTGAACCCCTGATGAGAGTGACAAGACATGAACCGCGCCGATGCTTTCGCTTTGTTAAATGAATACACGACCAACTCCAGCCTTATCAAACATATGCTGGCAGTCGAAGCCGCGATGCGGGCCTATGCACGGAAGCTCGGCCAGGACGAGGAAAAGTGGGGCATCGTCGGCTTGATGCACGACTTCGACTATGAACGCTGGCCCGATCCGCCGGACCATCCGCTCAAAGGCTCGGAAATTCTTGGCCAGCGCGGTTACCCCGAAGATGTGATTTACGCGATCAAATCTCATGCCGATTACCTAAAGGATTGCCCGCGTGTAAGTTTGATGGACAAGGCGCTGTACGCCTGTGACGAGTTGTGCGGCTTGATCACCGCGGCGGCCCTGGTGCGGCCAGCCGGCATCACCGATTTGACAGCCAGCAGTGTCCGCAAAAAAATGAAATCCAAGGGCTTTGCCCGGACGGTCAACCGCGACGACATCGAACGCGGGGCGGCCGATTTTGGCGTAGACTTGGCGGAGCACATTCAGTTTTGCATCGACGCCATGAAGCCATTGGCTGGGGAATTGGGGTTATTGCGCGGATCGGGCGAAGGCTGAGCCGCAACCGGCTTAGCCAAAACGCTCTCCATATGATAAGTTGGAGTAATGATGCTTGACTCTTCACTCAAGGAGGTTGACGTGTCCACTTCCGTCGCCAAGCTGCCTTCCACCAATAACAATAACGAGCGCGCACTTCACCGCTTTCCGGTTTTTGAAGATGCCCCGGCTTTTCAAATGGCTTGCCGACAACTTGAGTCAGTGGCCGCGGTTCTCGACATTGACAAAGGCGTGCTTCAGCGCTTGAGCAAACCCAAGCGAGCGCTGGTGGTCAGCGTGCCGATTCGCATGGATGACGGACGAACGGAGAGCTTCATCGGCTTTCGCGTACAACACAGCTTGACGAGCGGACCGTCCAAAGGCGGTTTGCGCTATCACCCCAGCGTTGATCTTGGCGAGGTTGCGGCACTGGCGATGTGGATGTCGTGGAAGTGCGGCATCATGAATCTGCCCTTTGGCGGCGCCAAGGGCGGCATTGCGGTCGATCCGGCCCAGCTTTCGACCGGTGAGCTGGAACGGCTGACACGGCGTTTCACCGAGGAAGTCTACTGTGTCATCGGGCCGCGCATGGACGTGATGGCGCCCGATCTGGGCACCGACGAACAGACCATGGCCTGGATCATGGACACTTATTCCATGAGCGTGGGTTACGCCTGTCCCGAGATCGTGACCGGCAAACCTGTCGAGCTTGGCGGCTGCGTCGGCCGCCGCGAGGCGACGGGACGCGGCGCCGTCTACTGCATCATGCAAGCGCTGCAGGAATTGAAGCTTAACGCAGCTGACGCCACGGTCGTGGTCCAGGGTTACGGCAACGTCGGCTCGGTGGTGTGCCACGAACTGGCGACACGTGGCGTTAAGGTGGTCGGCATTGGCGACCGCTACGGGTCGATCCACAATCCCAAGGGCATCGATCTAGCGGCTCTCAACAAGCACATGGCGGAAGGCAAGTTGCTGTGTGATTTTGCCGGGGCCTCGCAAATACATGCCGATGAATTGCTGACACTCCCTTGCACCATCCTGGTGCCGGCGGCCCTGGAGCGGGTCATCACGCGCTCCAATGCCTCCAAGCTGCGCTGCCGCATCCTTGCCGAGGGCGCCAATGGGCCGACAACGCCGGACGCGGACGAGATCCTCGATGGCAGCGATGTGTTTATCATTCCCGACGTGCTGTGCAACGCCGGCGGCGTGACCGTTTCGTACTTCGAATGGGTGCAGGACATTCAACAGTTCTTGTGGAGTGAGGAGCAGGTCAACCAGAAGCTGGAAGAATTGATGCTGCGCAGTTATCATCATGTGCGGAAGCTGGCCAAGGAGAAGAAACTGCGGATGCGGACCGCGGCTTTGAGCCTGGGAGTGGCAAAGGTGGCCAAGGAGAAGGCGCGGCGGGGGTTGTATCCGTAATGGCTGATTTATCGTTTCGCGAAACGATAAATCAAGCCATACACTGCCGCTCCCAGAGCGATGAACCCCAGCCCCACCGCCGCCTCGGTCCACTGAGTCAGCACTGTGCCGACGGCCACCGCCGTCAATCCAGCGACATAAACTGCCGGCACCACCGGATAGCCCCAGCATCGATAGGGCCGCTCTGCATTGGGCAGTCGCACGCGAAACACGAAAATCGTCCCCACCGCCAGCGTCTCGAAGATCACCGCTCCGAACATGGCGAAGTCGGTCAGCACGT
The DNA here is from genome assembly GCA_035638015.1 of Gemmataceae bacterium. Taxonomy (GTDB): domain Bacteria; phylum Planctomycetota; class Planctomycetia; order Gemmatales; family Gemmataceae; genus DASRAT01. The sequence goes on from DASRAT010000403.1 coordinate 4,559, forward strand.
CAAATGTCGCCTTGCCCGGCGGAAGATTAAGATTGATTTCGCGATGTTCGGACAGATCCCACACCGGCAGGTGTATTTGGGTGAGTGCGGCCACGCCCAAAACCAACAACGCCGACCAGACAGCCTCCACCATGATCGCCAGGGCGGGCGTCAGATAGCGGGGATGGACGGCACTCAGGCTCTTGGGCGCCAGGTTGTCCTGGCCCATCGCGTAAAGGAGCCGCGGGCCGACCAAAATGTTGCCATTAAGCGCCCCGAAAGCAGAGCACATCACCGCGGCGGCGGCGAAACCGCCTCCCACGGCTCCCAGCAAACGCCGGCAAAACTCCGTGGCCACCGAGGCGTAGTTTTTCATCTCGTCGTGAGGTATTACCTGGTAATAGGCAATATTGGCCCCCAGATAAAGCAAGATCACCAGTCCCACTCCGCCAATGGTGGCCAGCGGGATGTTGCGCTCCGGCCGAGCGACTTCTTCCGCGACGGTGGTGACGTTCATCCAGCCGTGATAAGCCCATTGCACAGCCAACATGGCAGCGCCAAGGCCGGCCCAAGTGAACAAGGTTGGATTGCCAGGTTGGGGTGCGGTTCCGCTCGGTTCGATGGGGCCGCGCAGGACAAAGGGCAAAAGGATGATCGTCAGCAGAGTGCCGACCTTGATCGTGGTGATGCCAAGTTGCAACCAACCGCCCCAGCGCACGCCGCGGACATTAACGGCGCCCAACACGAGGATGATGGCAACCGTCAGGAAGCGTTCCTCCCAAAAGCTCATGACGCCGCTGCTCGGGGGCAAATCGAGGATGGCCCGCAAGACGTTGTGCAATTCCGTGGTGACCACGGTGGCCAACGCGGCGATCGACGCCGTGCGGATGATCCAAAACTCGACCCAGCCCCACAGGAAGCCGAACATGCGGCCCAACGCTTCGCGCAGGAAGACATAGTTGCCACCCGATTTTGGAAAAAGGACGGATACTTCCGAAAGGGAAAGGGAACCGAGCAAGGCCAGGCCGCCTCCAAGAATCCAGACGAGGGCCGCGAAGGTGAAATCAGGCACGTTTTGGGCCACCGCCCGCGGTTTCACGAACACGCCGGAGCCGATGACGTTGCCGACGATGATCGCCGTGGCCATCATCAGGCCAAGAGCGCGCTGCAAGCGGACCGGCGCTGTGGGAGGGTTTGGTTCCATGCTGCGACCTGTTTGGAGATTGAAGTTTGGCCCAGCATAACAGCCGCGAGCGTCGATGGCGAAAACCAAATTGGCCGCGCCCGAACAAATCGGCAGCAGCTGTGTTGGCCGCGTCAACGCTGAAATGCATCTTGGAAACGGTTTGACGCCAACCTCGGCGAAAAAAAATCAACGGGCCTCAAAAAAATATTTGTCGCGGTGTGTGCGCGAAAACACTGGAAAAAACCTGGCCAACAACAATGTCATGCGCGCGACGTGCAAACATCCGTTCAATTTAGTCAAGAGTAGCTCTTGTATTTTGTGTACGAGAAGTTAGTATGCGGCGTTTAGGAAGCGCGTTGCGGTTGTCGTTGAGTTCACGCTGAACGACGAACATGCAGCCGCTGATATCTGAGTCTTTTGGAGGCATCTTGGAAGATGAACGAGTCTGAAGAGCGAACCGGGTTTGAGCATCGCTCTGTTTCTCCCTCCGTGATGGGAATAGATGACGACGAACCTCCCGGTAAGCCGAGGCGCCACCCGCTCTGGCGCGACGTTCCCGACAAACAATGGAACGACTGGCGCTGGCAATCTCAAAATGCCATCCGCTCCGTGAGACAGCTTCGCGACCTTCTGCCTTTC
>DASRAT010000404.1:0-4941 GCA_035638015.1 Gemmataceae bacterium
CGGCTTGCTCTTCTTCGCCTTCGACGTAGCCAGGCGGGTCGATCAATTGCTGGCTCGCGTTGTTTTGGCTTTCGTTTAGATTCAGGTAGTTGTAAAACTCGAAATTGGGAACCCCGCCGAGCATTTCCGTCCATCGCCACCAGCCGCTGGGCGGGTCGATCAATTGTTGGCTTTGCTCTTCCTCGGCTTGTTCCTCTTCGCCACCTAACCGATTCCCATTCCAGTGCCAGTTCCATCGGTAAGCGGGCGGATCGATGAGTTGTTCGCTTTCCTCTTCTTCGGCTTGTTCTTCTTCGCCTTCGGCATTGGCGGGCGGGTCGATGAGTTGTTGGCTTTGCTCTTCTGCGGCTTGCTCTTCCTCAGTGCCCACTGTTTGCACGGCGATAAGCATGCCTCCTTTTCGCAGGGTCGAAAAGTTAATGTTGCCGGGAACGCGGGGCGTCGCGGGCAGGATGTTTGGCACAATTTCAAAATTGATATTGGGCGTGGTGGCTTGTTGCCGTTGACGAACCATCTCGGGAGTGATCGCCACCGGCGTGATGGAGTCAACGTATGGTCCTTCGTCGTTCACCTCTTGTTCATCGTCGCCCGAGCCGACGCCATACTGCTGCGGCCAGCAAAGATCGAACCATGCCATGCCGCAGGCGCGCATGATTTTGTTCACGATAGGCGATAAATCAGGCTTCGCGGGGCCGATGAGGGTCTCGTCAATGTAGACCATCGGAATCGGCGTTTCGTCGATGGGGTTGATCATTTGCCTGTTGAAGGGCATCGGTTGGACGCCAATCTCGATTCCAAATTCTTCGTCGATGATTCCATCAAAAATCGGCGGCTCGACAGTCGCCTGCGGCAACGCCTCGATCTGGATCGGCTCGATGGTTTCCTCCTGCTCATCCGTATCGATGGCCCGCGGCAAATCCGGGATGCCGCCGAAGGCGTTGGGTTCGCAGGGCTCCTCTTCCTGGCCGCTGAAGAGGCGATTCACATCGGCCAGCGGATTGGGATTGAGGCCGGCGAAAGTGGTGGCCACGGCGAGTCGGGCCAGGACGCTGTCGGGATGACGGCGGGCGTAGTCTACAGAGATAAACGTGACGGCCGCGCCCAGCACGACCAGGATCGCCCCGCCCCAGAGGAATTTTTGCTGCATGGGTCTTTACCTGCTCCGTGGGTTTGAACACAACCGGCAACGCGGTCCGCTTGGGACTGAAGCGCCGGCACAACGACGTTCGCGGGGGGCTTATAGCGTTGGGAGGGGTGAGATGCAAGGCAGACCGGCGAGAGGGGTAAACAACTAACCACGGATAGCACGGATGACACGGATAAAAAACCATAGCTTGGCGTTTGTTATCCGTGTCATCCGTGCTATCCGTGGTCAATCGTCTTTTTACTATCCTGCCTGATCGCTCAGTTCGTGCCGGCTTGGCAGAGATTGTACACCTTGCCGTGGTTGATTATGCGGATGGTGTATTCCTGCTCTTCCTTGGGTGTCCAGCGACAGACGCACAGGTCCGAACCGTATTCGGCGGGGTCCACGTCTTCCACAACCTTAGTGCCCTTGGCGTCGAAAACTAGCACGTCAATGTCGGTGTCGCTGTCGCCGATGAGGATAAACTCGGCCAGTTTGTTGGCTTCAAAGACGACTTTCAATTCGATGATGCCCGGTTTGCCATCGGCGGCAGCGGGGACCTTGATGGCCGGCTTGCCGTTCTTGATGGCCGGGTTGGATGTCCAGCGAATTTTGCCGCCCTTGGCGCCCGCATCCACCGTGGCGGAATGGGCGAGCAGCAGAACCGAGGCGGCGGTCAACGTCAGCAGATACTTCATTGGGAACCTCCTTGCGAAGCGTGGGCGCGGCTGGGCCGTAACAGAACTCCGAGTTCCTCAAGCGGGCGGCCAGGCGGCGCCAGTGGAAGACAGGAAAGTACCGTAAACCGCCGGCTGCGCCAAGATTGCCTGGATGCTTAGGCCTTGCAAAGTCGTCGATGGTGTCGTATTTTCCAGCCTTGCCCCGGTTGCTGAGCCATGTCGAGTCGGTACAATGGCACGAAGCCGGCAAAAGGCCGGTGGATTGGTAAGATGAAGCAGGCACCTCAGCTGCCGGGTTTGGGGAGAATCATCGTCGCATGTGGGCCGTGAAAGGGCTGTCGATGGAAAAATGGTTGTGCTGGGGCTCCATGGGCGTTTCCGGCTTCCTTTTGATATTGTTTCTTGTTGATGCAATCGTCGGGATTCCCTTTGGGCACCTGAGCATCATCGTCGACATCATCGGCGTGCTGGCGTGCGGGATTGTGCTTTATTTGGGATGGGATGCGTTTAAGGATTTGCGGTGACATCTTGAGCCCGCAGCGCAAGCAAGGCGGCATGGCTACCTTGCTTGCGCTGCGGGCTCAGTTAGCGCTTTGACGATTCCTTCCATCGTGTGTTCCTTGGCCTCCATCGCCACGGGCCAACCCAATTCCCTAATTGCCGTACTTGTCACCGGGCTGATGCTGACAATGCGCGGCCGGCCTGAACGCAACAATGCGTGACATGGCTCATCCAATAATCGCGCCAGTGAGCGGGCGATATTGGAGCTGGTCAGGATCACGTCGTCGATTTCGCCTATTCGCAGCTGGTCCACAATCTCCGGGTCCGCCGTGTCAATGTCCACCTGGGAATAGACCGTCACTTGCTGCACCTCGGCGATGGCTTGCAATTCCTCCTGCAACAATTCGCGGCCGCGGTCGGCTCTGGCCAGGAGCACACGCTTGCCGGCGACGTGCGGCCGAAGTGCGGTGGCGAGACTTTCGCTGCGGTAGTCGTCGGGGATCAAATCCGGCTGTAGGTGATAGCCCCGCAGGGCGGCGGCGGTGGCCGGACCAATGGCGGCTAAACGAATGCGGCCCAACTCACGCAGATCACGAAGGCGGCTCAAGAAGCCGTGGACGCCGTTGGCACTGGTGAACACCAGCCAGTCGAAATGGGATAGCCGGCAAATGGCGGCGTCCGCGGCTTCCCAATCGTTGGGCGGGCGGATTTCGACAACCGGCATGACCAGTGGAACCGCACCCAATTGTTCAAGGCGTTCGACCAGTTCTTGGGCTTGGTGGCGGGGCCGGCACACCAGAATGCGTCGGCCCAGCAGTGGACGCTTCTCGAACCAGGTCAATTGTTCGCGGAGCGCGACGACCGGGCCGATGATGCACAGCGCAGGAGACGCCAACGTCGCGACCTTGGCTGCAATCTCACTTAATGAGGCGACAACCGTTTGCTGTGCACCGGTCGTTGCCAGCTGAATGACGGCGGCCGGTGTATTGGCAGGCTTGCCGTTGTCGATGAGTGTGCGGGCGATGGCGGCCAGGCGGGCGAAACCCATGTAAACGACAAGCGTGCCGGGGAAGCGGCTGAGCGCTTGCCAATCGAGGGCCGGTTCACCCTTTTCAGGGTTTTCGTGACCGGTCACCAAGGCGACGGCGCTGGCAATGCCGCGATGAGTCAACGGAATGCCGGCGAAGGCCCCGGCGCCCAGCGCCGCGGTCACGCCGGGGACGATTTCAAAAGGAATGTTGGCTTCGTGCAGGGCCAAGGCTTCTTCACCGCCGCGGCCGAATAACAGAGGATCGCCGCCTTTGAGACGGACGACACATTTGCCCTGGCGGGCGGCGTCGATCAACATTTGGCTGACGGGAGCGATGCGCTCGCAATGACGCGGGCCAAGCTCGGTGATGCAGATGCGCTCGGCTTGCGGACGAGCGTGGTCGAGCATACGGGTGGGGACGAGCTTGTCGTAAAGCACCAGATCGGCCTGGCGCAAACACTCGACGGCGCGGAGCGTCAACAATCCGGGATGACCGGGACCGGCGCCGACCAGGAATACTCGGGGCGAAGAGTCCATTGTTTCTGATTGGTTGAGCGCGAAACCGCAAGCGGGGTTAGCGCTTGATCAGTTTCTCAAAATCGTCTTCGGTCAAGATCGGCACGCCTAACTCGCGGGCTTTGTCCAACTTGCTGCCGGCTTTTTCACCGGCGACTACGTAGCTGGTTTTCTTCGACACACTGCCGGCCGCTTTGCCGCCCAATGACTTTATCAAACCCTCGATCTCGTCGCGCTGGTAACGCTGGAGTGACCCGGTCACCACGAAAGTCTTGGCGGTCAGATCAATCCCGCCCACCGCCGCGGGAGACGGCTTGGCGTCTTGTGTCAATTTCAGGCCCAGTTCCTTTAGCTCCTCAATAACCTGGTGGGCATGCTCCGTTTGAAAATACGCGCTGATGTCCTTGGCCATGATGGGGCCGACGCCATCGATCTTGTTCAACCGATCCTCGCTGGCATCCATCAACATATCAATGTTTTTGAATTCATTCGCCAGCAAATCGGCGACGCTCTCACCGACGTGTTCGATGGCCAGGCCCGCCAGCAGTTTGGCCAGGCCGCGATCCTTGCTGGCTGCAAGGCCATCGAGCAAGTTTTGAGCTGATTTTTCGCCCATGCGCTCCAGGGCCACAAGTTGGTCCAACGTCAAGCGGTAAAGGTCCGGGATTGATTTCACCAGTCCGGCATCGACGATTTGCTCGATGATTTTTTCGCCAAGGCCTTCGATGTCCATCGCGCCGCGCGAGGCGTAAGAACGCAATTGACGTTTGAGCTGGCCGACACATTTTTTGCCGCCAGTGCAGCGGAAAAAGGCACTGCCTTCATCGCGGACCACGGGCGAACCGCAACGCGGGCAAGCCTTTGGGAAATGGAAAACGGTTTCTTTACCGGTGCGTGCGCCCGGCTCTGAGCGGACGATATAAGGAATGATCTCGCCGGCTTTCTCTACGACGACCATGTCACCAATGCGGATGTCTTTGCCGGTGATGAAATCGGCATTGTGCAGGCTGGCGCGAGAGACTGTAGTCCCGGCAAGATGGACGGGCTCAAGGTGGGCCACGGGCGTTAGCGTGCCTTGCTTGCCGACA
>DASRAT010000405.1:0-3281 GCA_035638015.1 Gemmataceae bacterium
TTCCGACGATCATACACTTCAGGAATACCTGCTCGACCTCGGCTACGGCGCCTGTCTGGGCTTGCTTGCCTACGCCCTATTGCGGCTGTCAAAATCGCAAATCCTGCTGTCGCAGTCCAAAATGGAATGGGCGCAGTACCACAACATCAACGCGCTCACGGCCTGGTTGTTTGACAAATTCTCCGATCCCCACAGCCGGCAAGACGCGGACACGCCCTGGCTTTGGGCCCACTGGCTTGAATTGCTCATTGTCACGGGCATCCCCATGTTTATTTGCATTTGCTTTGCCGGCCGCCCCGTGCGTATAGGGCTGGCGGTGATTGGCTTGTGTCTGGCATGCCTCATCGAAATGCCCAAGGAAGAGACCGTCATCTACGAAAACCGCAGTTTCTTCAGCGTCCAGCGCGTTAAACTTGATAAGCCTGGCAACAACAAAACCTACCGCGTGCTGGTGCACGGCGGCATCGATCACGGTCGGCAAGATCTTGATCCCGCAACCCGCGATCGGCCGATTTCTTACTTTTTGCCGTCGAATCCCATTGGGCAGGTGTTTTCACAGATGAAAGAGCAAGACGCCCTGATGCCGCCCGACAAGAGAATGCCCTTTGCGGTTGTCGGCCTGGGCGTGGGGACATTGGCGTCCTATGCCAATAGGGGCCAGACGGCGCACATCTACGAAATCGACCCGGCAGTGCTGAAATTGTCCGGATATGAACTCAATGAAAACGGCAAGCTGACACCCCACCCCACCCAGGAGCCCATTTTCTATTACTTGCATGACGCGATCAATCGCGGGGTCAAGCTTGATCTATTCCTGGGAGACGGCCGCCTGAAGCTCAATGAAGAGAAAATCAAGGATGAAAAGAAGAACCTTTACCAGGTGATTGTCCTTGATGCGTTTAGCTCCGACGCGATTCCGGTCCACTTGCTGACCAAGGAAGCAATCCAAATGTACCTGACAAAGCTGCGGCCCGACGGCATTTTGGTGTTCAACATCACCAATCGCTACGTCAGCATGGCCCCTGTGTTGGCTGACGCCGCCAGAGAACTGGACCTGGTTTGCCTGCAACAGGCGGACTGGGGAGAAAAGGGCAATCCCGAAAGCTTCGGCACCGATTGGGTCATCATGTTTCAAAAGAAGGACACCAAGAAATGGGCGAATGAGGGCGAACTCTTCACAGCCGCGGTGGGGGGCGTACCCTGGGCCGCCATGGGGTCGTCGCCGCAAATGGATTGGCCATACGGTTTGCCATTGCGACTGGACCCGGCGAAATGGAATCGTCAGAAGGACACCGGGCGCCCGGCGTGGACAGATAGCTACCAGGATTTGATGCGAGCGTTGAATTTTGGCACGCAAGAGCCGGTGCCATGGTATAAGTGGCTGGTCTTCCCCGTGGGGATGTGCGCGTTAATTGGCGGAATCAGCTTCATTGTGATCAAAAGGGGGCAATAAACGCCCATGCGGCGAGCGTCGAGGCGTAAACACGACGTGGACTGCGCGTGGACATAGCCAGCGCCGGCATTACGGCTCGACGCTCGCCTTTTCCCTGTTTGCCCAGCGCGGCGAAATGCCTACGTATGGCAGGCCCAGCATCCGCTTGATGCCGGCCCATTCGCCCACATCATTGCCCTCGACCGCGTGGCCTGCCCATTGCAGCAAATAGCCAATGACCAGGCCGCCCACACCCCACCACCACTCGTCCCAGCGCACGATCAGCAGCACCAATCCGGCGACGGCCAGCGGGATGCCGAGCATGTGAATCCAGAAATTGAAAGGGTGCTGATGGCGGTCCAGCCAGTTTTGTAGCGGCTTTGAGAATCTATAGACGTGAACTGGTTTATCATCGTTCATATTTCGCTACCAAGATCTGGGATCTTTTGACAGATTTACAACAATCTTTTACCGCAATACGTCGCCGAAAGCCAGACCGGCATTGCCCCAAAGCGGCATGAAGGTCTATACTTCACACCACGCTACTTGGCACTGCCATCGCCCAAGGGGAAGGAGCCCCGCATGTCCGATCGCGCGTCCGTTGTTCATCCGCCTCAGCCTGCTACCATTCGTCGTCCGGTGGGGATAAACCCGGCTGCTCGTTTGCCGCAACTTTCCATTGTCATCGTCAACTACCGCCAATGGGACAATACGGCCGCCCTGGTTCGGCAGATTCTGGGCACTGCCGCGGCGCGGCGTGGTGCTGTCGAGGTGGTGGTAGTGGACAATCACTCGCCGCCGCATCCGCTGGCGGCGCGGCTCAGGCGTTGGCCAGGTGTGTCACTGCGGCGCTGGGGCCGCAATCGCGGCTTTGCCAGGGCGGTCAACGAAGGATGCCGCCTCAGCCGCGGCCAGTGGTTCTTGTTGCTCAATCCCGATATGACCCTGGCCGACGGTTTTGTGGACGGCGTGCTACGGCTCGCGGACCAGCTGGGTGACGCCGATCCGAAAACCGGCATTGTGGGCTTTCGATTGTTGAATAATGACGGAACGACGCAACTGTCGTCCGGTCAATTTCCGACGTTGGCAAGCAGCCTTGCGGGCTTGATGCGGCCCCGGCAGCGGCGCAAATACCAATCGGTCAACGCCTCCCACCGCAGCCAGGTGAATTGGGTGACGGGCTGCTGCCTGTTGATGCGTCGGGGTTGCGTACAGGAGTTGCGCGGCCTCGACCAGTCGATGTTTCTTTATTACGAGGACGTTGACCTGTGCCGGCGGGCGCAGGAAAAGGGTTGGAAGGTGTGGTATGAACCGACCTTGCGTGCGGTGCATCATGATCCGTCGCATGGCCGGCCGGTTTCACCGCAGCTGCGGTTAATCGCGAGACACTCGCTGCTGACCTATGCGTCACGGCACTGGCCCAGGTGGCAATATGGGTTGTTGGCGGGCATCGTTCGCCTGGAGGCGTGCGTGCGGCGCTGGTGGGCCAAGCAGCAGGGCCATGATGCACCAGCAAGTGTTTACGGCCAGCTGGAGTTGCTGGCAGGGGAACTGTGGCAGGGCGCTGTGGCTGCGGGCCGCCGGCGGCTCATCGGTGTTGTCAAATCCATGCCGCCTGCAGCTGGCGGACAACGATGAGGACGCCGTGCATTTTTCCATCGTCATTCCTAGTGGCGAACGCGCAGATCTGCTGGCATTGTGCCTGACGAGTGTGCAACAGTATGCACCGAGCGGCACTGAAGTGATCGTCGTCGATGACGCGTCAAAAGACGCCATTATCAGCAAAACAGCTCGGCAATTCGCCGGCGTTCGCGTAATCCGCTTGGCGCAGCGGCAGGGCTTTTGCGCG
>DASRAT010000406.1:0-14841 GCA_035638015.1 Gemmataceae bacterium
TTGTACCGCAAACGCACGCAGCCGTGGTGGTCTTGCTAGGCTTGTGGGTTGGCGTTGCGGGAGCTTACGCGGGGGCGGTTCGCTTTGAGGATGCGGCGCCGGAGCATCGGCTGGTTCATGGCCTGGCGGCCGCCAGCTTGGGGTGTTTCTTTTTAGCCTACCATGTGTTGTTGATGGTCTGCTTAATTTCGCCAGTAGGAGGCGCGTTACTCGTATCGCCGGCCGTGGCACTTTGTTTGTTGCTGACGCTCGTCGTTGCGGGCCACGGATTTCTCAAGTTTCACTTTGGCGGCTGGTACACAGCGATCGCGGTTTTGGTGGTTGCGTTGGCCATCGGGGTTGCCGGCTTCACGGGCTATCGCCATCAGCTTAACGGCCTCGACTATGGAGGCAAATTGTTCGACCTGGAGCTGGCGGATTTCCAAATGGAGGCGGCCGAGGGTGGCGAATCCAAGGAGCTATTGAGCAAGCTTCAATTCAGCTACGACCGCTTGCACAATCGCTATACCGCCCTTTACCCGTTGGTCGAGCCTGGGCAGAAAGGCCCAATAGAGCGCAAGAATTTGAGCACTGTGCCGACGGCGAAAACCGAGCAGCAAGAACTCCGTCTGGCGATGAAAGACCTTGAAGACAAACGCCTCGACCGCTGGAAAATGGCGTTAGTTCCCGACAAAAAAGGGAAACCGAAACTGGCCATTGTCACAGCCACGGGCGGCGGTAGCCGGTCGGCAATATGGACTGCTTACACGCTGGCGAAATTGGAGCGAGAACTGGGTGCCGCGAACATCAAGTTTCCAAGCAATGTCCGGCTCATCACCGGGGCATCTGGCGGCATGCTGGGCGCGGCCTACTACACGGCCACGCTGCCAGGGCCGCAGGGCCACGGCTTCAAGTCCGAGGCGGATGTCGAGGCCTTTGCCCGCAAAGTCAGTCAGGATGCGTTGACACCGGTGTGTCAACGACTGGTGTTTTTCGATTTGCCAGGCGTCTTCGTTCCAGGCGGGACCGCGCACGATCGCGGCGAGGCCCTGGAGAATGCGTGGACTGAATATCTCGATGGCGCCTTGGATACGTCCTTCGCCGGGTTGGCCAAGGGCGAAGCCGAAGGTTGGCGGCCGTCGCTGGTGTTGTCGCCCATGCTCGTCGAGGATGGGCGGCGAGTGCTGTTCAGCAATCTATATCTCAGCCCGCTGACCGAAACCACGGGCAGTTTCTTGACGGCCGATACAGCCGCCGGAGTGCAAGCCGCCAAGAGCAAACAGACGCCGCGGCCTAAAGGCAGGTTTCTCGATTGGCCGCGGTATTCCGTGACAGGCATGGAGTTTTTCCAGATGTTTCCGGACACCTGGTCGAGCTTCAAGCTTGGTACTGCAGTACGACTTAATGCGTCGTTTCCTTACGTCAGTCCCATTGCCGCTCTGCCCACCAATCCGCCGCGGCACCTAGTGGACGCCGGCTATTATGACAATTACGGCGTCAATCTGGCCGCGTGGTGGATTTACCAAAACTACGATTGGCTGGCGGACAACACCTCCGGCATCGCCCTCATTCAGATCCGCGACGTCACGACCGAGCGCAAACGGGTGTCGCCGGTGACTCGGCCCGAGGACCACAAAGTCTGGGATTTGGAACGCGGTCTGGAAGGCATTATTGGACCTCTCACGGGGGCCGGCAGCGCTTTCCAGGCGACGGCTTCGTTTCGCAATGACGAACAGTTGCAAGTGCTGCACGATTGGTTCAACGATGCGCCGCCGGCTCGGCCGTTTTTTACCACGGTGGTGTTTGAATGCCAGGCGTCGTTGGCGTTGAGCTGGTATCTCTCGGACAGTGACATCGCGGAGGCGATGAAGGGGTTTGGACAGGGATCGGCGAATGAATTTGCGCTGACGAAATTGCGGGAGTGGTTCAAATCGGAGTAAAATGGAAAAAACCGGTAGTTGCGTTTATCGGAGAACAGCAATGATCACCGAATCACTCCAGGAATTGAAACAGCAAGCTCTGGCTGCATTCGAAGGAGATTTGCCGGCCCTTTGGGCAGACCGTCCAGGCCAATGGGTGGCTTACCAAGGCCGCCAGCAATTGGGATTCGCCATCCACAAACACGACCTTTACCAGGAGTGTTTCCGGCGTGGGTTGAAACAAGACGAGTTCGTCGTGTTTTGCATCGAACCGCAGGTAACGGAAATGACACTAGGGCAAGTGGTGCTGGACTGACCGATGCCACTATTTATCGATCGGCTGCCATTCCAATGCTGGACCGACGCCAGTCGTTCACCCCCACTGCCGTACTGGAACGTCGTGCTACCGGTGGTTGTCAGTGAGCCGTCATTGGTATCTGCGCCGTCAGGTTTATTGGCGCAGGATTGGATAATGGACACGGGCAATAGCGGAGAAGCATTTGCGTGGCGACACCATTTGACTTTGGCGGGGATAAATCCCGATCTTGGGCGAATGGCTAAGCCGATGACAATTGTTACCGTAGCAGGGAAGGTTACTGTTCCTGTGCGAGACGTAGATCTCTGGTTGGTAAGCAATTTACCAGGTCAACCACAAGCCCCATATCGGATTGTTCTTCATCGAGGCCTGCCTTTCTACGATTCGAGCAAAGTGCCGGATCCGCATTTTCAGCGACCGCTAATAGGAATTCGGGCATTGCGCTCCGCTGGACTGCGCGTGGACATCGATTTTGCTCGCGATACTATTTCCGTGTGGACGCCTGACCCCGTTGGCCCGTGACAGCGAATAGAAATTAGGAACCCCATGACTGCCAAAACCTGGGGCGGCCGCTTCAGCGCCGCCACCGACAATCGCGTTGAGGCCTTTACAGAGTCGATCAGCTTCGACCAACGGTTGTTCAAACATGACATTCTCGCCAGTCAGGCCCATGCCCGGATGTTGGCGGAAGTCGGCTTGTTGACTGCCGTTGAGTCGGGCCAAATCGTTGCAGCGCTTGATGAGATTCGCGGTGAAATCGAGCGTGGCGAATTCAGCTATTCGATTCAGCTTGAAGACATTCATACGCACATCGAGCGGGCGTTGATCGCCCGGCTTGGTGATGTCGGCCGCAAGCTGCATACGGGGCGGAGCCGCAACGATCAGGTTATTACCGATGTCAAGTTGTGGGTCCGCGATGCTTTGGACGGAATCGATCAACGGTTATTGGGATTGCAAAAAGCGTTGGTTAATGCCGCCGCGCGTGAGCGCGATGTGATCCTGCCGGGGTACACTCACCTTCAGCGCGCGCAACCCGTGTTGGCAGCGCATTATTACCTGGCTTATGTGGAAAAGTACCAGCGCGACCGTGATCGTTTGGCGGATTGCCGCAAGCGTGTCAATGTGCTATCACTCGGCGCTGCCGCATTGGCGGGTACGTCATTGCCGATTGATCGCGACAGTGTGCGCAAAAAACTGGAATTCGACGCCATCGCGGCCAATAGCCTCGATGTTTCCAGCGACCGGGATTTCTTGGTGGAGTTTGTCTTCGATCTTTCAGTCATTGCGTTGCATCTTGCAGGATGGGCCGAGGAATGGGTTTTATGGTCCACGACGGAGTTCGGTTTCTTGTTGCTGCCGGACGCCTTTTGCACCGGCTCGAGCATCATGCCGCACAAGAAAAACCCGGACGTGCTGGAGTTGATTCGCGGCAAATCGGCTCGTGTGATTGCCGCGCTGCAACAACTCATGGTGCTGGTGAAGGGCTTGCCGCTGGCTTACAACCGCGATCTGCAGGAAGACAAAGAGCCGCTTTTCGACGCCCACGACACCGTGGCCGCCTGTTTGGAATTGGCCGCCGCGTTGATCGGTGAAACGCGCTTCAATCGCGAGCGCATTGCCGCTCGGCTGGAAGATGGTTTCCTTGATGCGACGACGTTGATGGAATTGTTTATTGCCAAGGGAGTGCCGATGCGGGCTGCTCATGAAGCTGTCGGCAAATTAGTGCGGTTGTGCGAGGAGCGAAAATGCCGGCTGGTCGAGCTGCCTGTCTCGGCGTTTGAGGAGATTCACCCTGGGCTTGGCGCGGAAGCGCCCAAAGTGCTGGGCGTGGCGAACGCACTCAAAGCGTTTCGCGGTTTGGGTTCGACGGCGCCGGCGGAGGTGGAAAGGCAACTGGCGGCATGGCAGGCGCGGCTAGCGGGCCAATGAATCGCTTTAGTCTTGGCGAGGGTCTCTAATGAGTCTGCGGCTCTGGCCACCACAACGCGCCCACCGCTCCAATGAGGGGCACAAAACCGACAACAATCAAGCACGGGCCAAAAGTGCCGATTTGATCCACCAACTTGCCAATGAGCGGCGACGACGCTGCAATCGCAATCCAGCCAGTCGTCCCAAAGAAGCCGATGCAGACGGCGGTATGGCGACCCGAAAGTTCCTGGGTCATCGTCAACCAAATAGGGAAGCATCCCAGCGACCCCGCGCCCACCAGGACGATCAACGTCATGGTGACCCACGCGTCGTTGGCCAGCACGGCTGGCGTCGACAGCACACACAACAGGGCCGCTGCCATCAATACGATTTTGCGAGAGCGCTCCAGGGAAAAGCCCCAGTGGGTGAGCTTGCGAGTCATGTAACCGGCGGAAAGGCTACCCAGGTCGGCCCCCAAGAAATAGGCCATGAGGGACCACTGAATTTCTTCGGAGTCAAACCTCAAATCCCTGTCGAGGAACCGCGGCAGCCAATCGCGGTAAAAATGCCAGCAAAAGTTAATGGTCAGGCTGACGACAAAGGTGATCCAGAAAATCCGCAGATTCATGAGCGTGGTGAAGGAACGAAATTCCTCCGCAAAGGTCGGGCGGTGAAGGTCAATGTCACCCTCCGAAGTGGTGGGATGAGTCACCACGCTGGCTCGTGGGCCGCGCAAGCACCAGTACCACAAGGCCGCCCAAACCAATCCCAACGCTCCCACCACCTGAAAGACAACTCGCCAATTTAGGCCGGCCTTGACCACGATGGCCAGCACCAAAAACGGCGTGATAATGGCGCCCATCGAAGCGCCACTATGAAAAATGCCATTGGCCAATCCGCGGGCTTCATGCGGAATCACCCGTCGGACCGCGGTTGCCGCACAGGGCCAATTGAACGCTTCGCCCAGGCCGAGAATGAATCGGCAAGCGCTCATCATGAGGACAGTGTCCGACATGCCGATCATGAATCCCGCCGCGGACCAGACTAACAGGGCGGCGACATAAAGCCGGCGCAGGTTCCAGCGATCGGCAAGAAAACCCGCGGGGAATTGAAATAAGCCGTAGGACACGTTGAACGCGAAAGCGATCCAGCCGTAGCCCTCTTCGTCGAGTTGCAAATCCTTGATGATGTAGGTGGCCGTCGATTGCAGCGTTTGCCGATCCATGTAGTTGAGCGTCGTGGCCAGGAACAAGAGCCAGACGATGCCCCAGCGCCAGGAGGCAATGGGCTCATGTTGCGCGGGCGGCTTCGCGCTGGGTTGGGCTACCTGGATCGATTGGTTCATTTTCGTTCTTTTCGAGTGCGGACTGCATTGCGTATAGGAAACGATTGCGCTTGACCCACAAGAAAACTACATGAAATGAGGCCATTCGCCCATTGTGGCTTTCCTTTGCGTCTGGCAAATCGCCCGAGACGTTGATACGTCTATCGGTGATGACACGCCCGTGCTAAGCCGCAAGCGGCTGGATAAATCTATGACCGCCATTCGCATCGACGAAATTCGTTTCGGTTATGAAGACTTCCGCTACCGGGCGCCCTTTAGGTTCGGTGGCGTTGCTGTGGATCGCGTCACGCTTGTCAACGTCCATTGCCGGGTCAGCACGCGGGCGGGCAAATCGGCAGTCGGTTTCGGTTCGATGCCGTTGGGCAATGTCTGGGCGTTTCCGAGCCGGACGTTGCCCTATGATGCGACCTTGTCAGCTATGAAGGCGGTGGTGACGCGGATCGCGGCGGAGGTTGCGTCTTTCAGAGAATATGGCCACCCGATCGACGTGGCACGTCAATTGGAACCGGCGATTGACCAGGCAGCGACAGGGACGGTTCCGGTGCTGGCAAAACTGGTGTGCGCCAGTCCGTTCGACGCGGCGATTCACGATGCTTTTGGCAAGGTCCACGGCGTCAATTGTTACCAGACTTACGGCCGTGATTTTCTGCAGCATGATTTGGATTATTACCTTGGGCCAGAATATCGCGGCATGCATCTGGGCGATTTTCTTGACTGCGCACCGCGAGCAAATCTACCGGTAAATCACACCGTTGGCGCGCTAGATCCCCTGGAAGAATGCGATTTGCGGCAACGGCTTAATGATGGTCTGCCTGAACTGCTGTCCGAGTGGATCAGCGTTGAGGGGCTAACGCATTTCAAGCTCAAGCTCAATGGCGATGATCTGCGATGGGATGTGGACCGAGTCGTGGCAGTGGAGCGAGCCGCGGCCATAGCTCAACACCTGCGTGGTTGTGCACAGTGGTGGTACACCCTGGATTTCAACGAACGCTGCCGGAATGTCGCGTATTTGTTGGAGTTTCTGCGGAAGCTTGAGGAGCGTGCGCCGGCGGCCTTGGCGAGGATTCAATACATCGAGCAGCCGACGGGCCGTGATTTGGCTGCCGATAGCGGCAACGTCATGCACGAAGCGGCCAAAATCTGCCCCGTGGTCATTGACGAAGCGCTCGTGGATCTGGAGAGCTTGAGACTGGCGCAGGAAATGGGCTATACGGGCGTCGCGATCAAGGCGTGCAAGGGGCAAAGCCAATCGCTTTTGCTTGCGGCTGCGGCACGCCATGCGGGGATGTTTCTTTGCGTGCAGGATTTAACCTGTCCCGGTGCTGCGCTGATTCAATCGGCGGGTTTGGCGGCTCATGTGCCAGGCGTGGCAGCCATTGAAGCCAATGCGCGTCAATACGTCCCGGCGGCGAACGCGGGCTGGGAGGAGCGATTCCCAGGCATCTTTTGCATTCAAAATGGCGTCATGGCAACAGGACAATTGACGGGGCCGGGTTTAAGCGCGGTGATCTGAAAGCACCACCATCACTTGCTCCCGCTCCAGCGCTGGACCTCCGCTTCCAGCACCGTCACGCGGCTCCGCAACAAATCTATCTCCGTCCGCAATTCGACCATTTGCTCGGCCTGTCCCACCAGGCGGTCATACTCCACTGCCGCGTCGCGCACCGCTGCTTCCAGCTCGTTGGGTTGCCAGGGTTTTTTCAGGAATTGATACACGTGCCCCTGGTTGATGGCGGCGATGATTGATTCAAAATCGGCGAAGCCGGTGAAAAGCATCCGCACCGCCTGGGGATGACCGACGCGGATCTTGGTCAACAACTCTACACCTGTCACCAGCGGCATGCGCTGGTCGGTCATGATGATGTGAACAGGCTCGGACTCCATGAACTTGATGCCCTCGGCGGCGCTGCGGGCCTTGAGGACCTTGAACTCGCGGCGCAGCAAGTCATGGACCGAATCGCAAACGTCCGGTTCGTCGTCCACCACGAGCAGGGTATGTTTGATCGGAGTTTTCATGGAGTTTCTCAGGACGGTTGCAAAGGCAAGTAAACGCGGAAGCAGGTGCCGGCGCCGAGTTGGCTGTCGACCTCGATGCGGCCGCCGTGGGCGCGGATGATGTTGTGGACAATCGACAGTCCCAGGCCAGTCCCTTCGCCCACTTCCTTGGTGGTGAAGAACGGGTCGTACAGCTTGGGCATGTATTCCGGATCGATGCCGGTGCCGTTGTCGCCGACCTCGATCAGCATCTCGTCGGCCAGCCGTTTGGTGGTGATCGTGATGCAACCGCCCTCCGTACGGCCTGTGGCCTCGATGGCTTGTTCGGCGTTGACCAACAAATTAAGCAAAACCTGGCTGATCTGGGTCTGAACGCACGACACCGTCGAGTTCGGATCGTAATTGGTGACGACTTCGACATTGTGACTTTTGACCCGTCCGCGGAGAATTTCCAGGCTGGCTTCCACGACCGGCGGCAAATCGGTGTCCAGGCGTTTGGCGTTGTCGGTGCGGGCCAGGCCACGCAGACTGCGGACGATGCGCGTCACACGATCGACGCCTTCGCGGGTGCGGGACAATAGCCGGGTAATATTTTCACGCAGATAGGGGAGATCAATTTCCTCCTCCAACTGGGCAATTTTGGCCGCATCCTCGGGGGCAATTTCGGCAAGGCGCGGTGTTTGCTGGTGGAAGAGATCCAAAAGGTCCATCAACCCTTTGCCGTCGCGCTCTAGGACGACAAGGTTATTGGCGACGAAGGCCAGTGGATTGTTGATTTCGTGGGCCACGCCGGCGGACAGCAAACCGATTGAAGTCAGCTTCTCATTTTGCACCAAAAATGCTCGCATGCGATTGCGTTCGGTCAGGTCGCGGATCGTGCCGAGAAACTGAATCTGACCGCCGCCTACGTCCAGCACGCTTAAAGCCACTTCGAGGGGGAAGATCGTGCCATCTTTGCGGATGCCTTGTAGCTCCACCGGTCGGCCAATGATTTTCGATTGCCGCGTTGCCAGGTAGCGCTCAAAGCCTACACGGTGCTGCCCCTTTAATTCTGGCGGAACAAGGATGTCGAGCGTTTTACCAACGACATCAGCGGCTTGGTAACCAAACAACCGTTCGGCCGCGGGGTTGAACAATGTGATACGCCCAACCTGGTCTGCGACGACGATGCCGTCTTGAGTCGCTTCGGTGAACTGGCGATAACGGCGTTCCGACTTGGCGATCATCTCTTCGGCACGTTTGCGTTCGGTTACGTCCCAGAAAATGCCTTGCGTGCCAATCGCTTTGCCGCGGCTGTCCCAGACCGGCAGTTTGACGACTTGCACGTAGATATTGGACCCGTCTGGCCGCTGATGTTCTTCGATGGTTTCAAAGATGTTGCCGGTGTCCATGACCTTGCGGTCGTCTTCCAGGTATTTTTCGGCCAACTTGGAGGGAAAGAGATCAAAGTCGGTCTTGCCCAGTAGCTCATGCAAAGGCTTGTTGAGAGTGGTGCAGTAGTGGCGATTGGCGAAGGTGATGCGGCCGTCGCGATCTTTGCGGTAAATGTTTTGGGGCAGGCTTTCGACCAGGGCGTGATAAAACGCTTCCGAGTCACGCAGCGCTTTTTCCACGCGCTGACGCTCCAGTGCCTGACCGATCTGGCTGCCGATAGTGGCCGTCAAGGCCAGCAGGGCGGCATCGGGCTTTTCCTGACGGCGCTGGAACAATTCGACCACGCCGATGGTTTCGCCGCCGCTGCGAATCGGAAAGGCGAAACCCGCTTTGAGGCCGGCTTTGCGGGCCTGGGCGATGCGTAGGAAGCCGCTGTCGAGTGTGATGTCGGGAATAAACGTGGATTGCTGCGTGATCCAAACCCGCCCCGGCAGACCCTTACCGGGGGCCGATGTCATGCGCTGCGTTTGCTCGATAAATTCCTGGGCGGGCTTGTCGGGGCGGTGCCAGACGGCACGGCAGTGCAACACCATGCTCGCCGTATCCACCAGCCAGAGCGTGCCGACATCCCAGCCCAGGCCGTCACAAATGTGGCGCAGAATGGTGGGACCGTTGCGTTCCAGATCAGCAGACTCATCCAGCGCGCGTGTGACCGCCAGTTGGGTGACCTGACGCGCTTCGGTGCGTTTGCGATTGCTGATGTCGCGGCACACCACCAGGCCGCCGCGTGCACCGGTTTTGCTGTCCAGCATGGGCCGGCCACTGACGCTCAGCCAGCGGCCTTCGGCCGCCAATGGATGTCTGACGAAGATCTCAGCCTGATCCACCGTCTCGCCGCGAATGGCCAATGCCAGCGGAAACTGACTGACAGGGCAAGGCGTGACACCGTCGGCCTGGAACATCTGCAAATCGTGGCCGTGCTGCGGCAACTTCACGGGGTTTTCAGGAAGGCCAAAATGTTTGCGGGCCGCCGGGTTGCACACCAAAAACTGGCCCTTGTCGTCGGCGACGATGACGGCGTCGCTCATGGTTTCGAGGATCGACTGAAGCTGGTCTTTTTGTTGTCGCAGCGCTTTTTCCATCGCCTGGCGTTCGGTGATGTCACGCATGATGGCCAGCACCGCCGGTTGGCCGTTGTAGTAAATCACCGAGGTGTTCACGTCTACCGGGATGATGGCGCCATTTTTGGTGCGATGGCGGCCCTCGATGCGCAGCTGTCCTCGAAGCGTTTGCTGGCCGACACGATCGGCGAAGCCCGCGGCGAAACTGGGGTCGTCCACGTCATGGGTTTTGAGGTGGAGCATTTCGTCGTGGGTAAAGCCCAGTTGACGGCAGCAGGCGGCGTTGGCTTGAAGGATGTGGCCTTCCAGGTCGTGGATGAACACGGCGTCGCTCATGCCGTCGAAGAGGGCGCGGGCCCAGCCGTCCGAACCGCTGTCGATGGAGGACTGGGTGTTTTGCATGACCGCCGCCACGAATCGGCCCTCCTTCGGGCGCTGTCCGGCCTGGAGTTTGCCGGCCACGAAAGAAGTAACGGACAATCACAGTATATCACGACGGGGCAAACCCGCAAAAATCAAACTAAGGATCGCACCGATAACTCGGACAAGATCAGACAAAACGCGGGTTTAATCGAATGTAGGACGGCCTTCCCAGGCCGTCCAGTTGGGCTTGGACGGCCTGGGAAGGCCGTCCCACGTTCAAAAGCCGACGGCTTATGCTCGCTGCGATTTGTGCGGCACACGGCGCAAAAGCAGCAGCGTCAGATCATCCTGCAACTCCGACGAGGCCGTGAATTGATCGATGGCGGTTTTGGCCTTGGCGGCGCAGGTAGCCAGGGGCATGTCGGCGGTGAAACCGGCCACGACCTTGCTCAAACGCTCCAGGCCGAACATCTGCCGCTTGGCTGGCTCGCGGGCTTCGGTGTAGCCGTCGGTGTAAAAGACCAGCATATCGCCAGGATTCAAGGTTAGCCTGGCGTCGGTGAGATGGAGGTCACCGCCGTCATAGCCGAGCAGCCGGCCAGTTTTATGCTGGAGTGGTTCAACGCTGCCGTCTGCCCGGCGAATGAGCGGCAGCGGATGACCGCCGGAGGCCATGACGATCTCTCCGGTGCCGCGTTGGTAATGGCCGTGGGCCAGCGTCACGAACATGCCGCTGGGATTATCGGCAACCAGGGCGCCGTTAAGGCGAGTCAAGGTTTGGGTTGGTGGGTCGCCCGAGGCCCCTATGTGCCGGCCGAGGGCATGAACGGCCACCATGTAGAGCGCCGCGGGCATGCCTTTGCCGGACACATCGCCCAGGAAAAATGCCAGGCGGTTGTCTGATACTTCCATCAGATCGTACAGATCGCCGGAGACCTGCCGGGCGGGGTGAACATTGGCGAAGACCTCGATGCCGTCCTTGTTGAAGTCGCCGAAGTCGGCGGGCAGATAGCCCTGTTGAATGTCGCGGGCCACTGCGAGTTCCTGGTGAAAGCGCTGTTCGCGCAGCGCCTCCTGGTGCAAAGCGGCATTGTCGAGCACAATGGCCACGTGCAGGCCGATGGTGGTCAGCAGTTGCAAATCGTCCATTTGAAACGCTCGCCCCGTGCGCGAGCGATCGAGCTGAATCACCCCGAGACGTTTTTGATCGGAGCCGATCAGGGGCACGCACAACAGCGAACGAATGTCCAGGGACGTGATGGTGGCGCTGGCCTGAAAGCGGGCATCGCCGCGAATGTCGTCGCTAAGGATGCCGATCCCTTCCTCCAGCGCTTTTTTGACGATGCTGCGGCTGTAGGGATACGCGCTCGCATCTTCTTTGTGCCTGGTGCGTTGGCCGCGCACCAGCAACCGCTCTGGCGGGCCGAGAAGCACCATGCCGCGGTCGGCTTGCGGAAAAAGCCTTATCAGCTGGTCGAGCAGCTTATCCACCAATTGATCGGTGTCCAGCGTGCGGGATAGGTGCTGGGAGATTTCCAAAACGGTCTGAAGTTTTTGGGCAGGGTCCTGGCCATAGAAACTCTGCGGCGGCCCGACGGCGTTGACCTGTTCGCGGATGATGAGGTTGCCCTCGGTGGACGCCGGTGTGGGCATGGCGCGCAAACTGAGTGTATAGGGGCCAATCGTCACGAAATCGCGCTCGCCGATTGCAACGCGCTGATGGGCGGTCAGGCGTGTGCCGTTGAGGTAGGTGCCGTTGCTGCTGTCGAGATCCTCGATTTGATAACCCGCGGGCGTTTTCAGGATTTGCGCATGTTGCCGGCTGACCGCCTTGACCAGAAGGCAGATGTTGCAATCGGGCTGGCGGCCAAGGACGGTGGTGTCGCCATCGAGAGAATACTCGCGGCCGGCATCGGGGCCTTGGGTGATAAGTAAGACGGCCATAGGTGCTGCTTCGCGTTTTGCGCTTCGTGAGTAAAAAGGGGCTGATTGGCGACACCCTAGGCTACCCGCATCGTAGGCGGAGTTCAACTGTTTGGCTGGTATGATTTAACATTTGGGATTCCCGGGTTTCGTATGAAATCGCCCGCCGGTTTCCATTTTACCCAGTTTACGTAAACTTACCGCATTCGCCCTTTCCCAGCGCAAGGAGAATTCCAATGACCGCTATCCTGCATTTTGCGGCTTTTGTGAGTGTTTCGGTGGCCGTTGGCCAGGACCCCAACCCGGCGCCCAAGCAGGAGCCGAAAAAGGATTTCAACCCCGCGGCGGTTGGTTCGCTGGTGCCGGCGCCGCTGGCGGCCGATCTCAAGCTCGACGCCGAGCAGAAAAAAAATGTCGACGGCCTGGAACAAGCGTTTCACAAGCAACGCAAGAGCCTGCTGACGATCACCATGATGAAGATCAATTCGCTGATGGACAAGATTGAGCGTGAGGAAGAGCCGAATCCGCTACTGGCGGTTTCGACGCTCATGATTGGCACGTTGTCCGATATCACCAGCACCAAATCGGCTTATCAAAAGAAAGTGTCCGATGTGTTGACGGCGGATCAACAGCGCAAGTTCGCCGCCTGGCAAAAGCTGAAGCCCAAGGATAAAAAAGAGCCGGAGCCGGAGGACTTGTTGCAATTGCTGCTGCAAGAACATGGACTGGCGCCACTGCCAGGTCTGGACGCCACGTTACTGGAGTTTCGCGGATCGGTCCTTCCACCGCACCGTCTTGAGTGATTTCGCTTTGGTCGAGGGCGTTTGTCATGGCCAGAGTGAAACTCCATCGCCGTGAGGTCCAGCGGGGGCTGCCGCGAATCTGCATGAGTTGCGGCGAGGAAGCCTTCACGGAGGTTAAGCGCAAATTCTCCTGGTATCCGCCCTGGGTCAATGTCTTTATTCTGCTGGGGGGTTTGGGAGTTGTACTGGTCATCATTTTGGCATCGATAATGACCAAGAAAATGACTGTCCAAGCCCCGATGTGCATGGACCACCAAAACCACTGGCGATCGCGCAATCTGTCTATTTGGGGAAGCTTTCTCGGCCTGGGAGCCGTTGGGCTTCTTGCCCTTGCCATTGCCCTTGGCACCCTGCTTGATTGGAAACAGGATCGTCCCGATGCCTCGATACCGGCTTTTATCTGCGTGGGCATCGCGGCGTTTTTCGTGGTCTGGTTGATCATTGTTTGTATCGTTCAAGCCGGGGCTATCAAACCGTCGGAAATCACGGACAACACGATCACACTGGTCAAAGTGCATCGGCGATTCGTCGACGCGCTGGACCAACGTGAGCAAGAAGAGTGGGAATCCCGGCCACGGCGACGTCGGTCCGTGGACGAGGACAACGACGAGTATTTCGATCCCGGCGAGCGCAAGCGGCGGCCTTGGCCGCGTGACGGTTTCCGGGACGCAGATCGTTGAACAGCGTTTATGGCGAGGTTTGAGACCGCAGTAACTCAAGGAATTGCTGACCCCAGCCATTCATCTTGGACTCCAATTTGTTGGTGCAATCGCAGCTGGAACATGCCCACGGTTCCGAGCCGTCCAAATCGCGGCAGCGGTGCCGGCCGTGGGCGTCTTGCACGCGCAGCACTTCGAAATACACCTTCCAATAGGGCAATTCTTCTTGAAGTGGCGTTTCGCAGCAGCAGACTTCCACCCAGCGCGTCTTGCCGTCGTCGCAAAGCCGGGCTTCTTCCATGTTACGCAGATATTCGTCGCCCGCGACGGAGCCGGCGCCAAGGGTGCCGCCTTCGATCGCTCGCAGCAGGTCGGTTTCCATGCCCGGCTTGACGCGTGCGGTGACCAGGTAGCGCATGGCTTTGTCCTGTAAGTATTGGGTGAAGGTGGAACACCACTTATAATGTTATCTATCAGCAATGCTAAGCCGCAAGCGGCTTGGCAACAACCCGTGCCAGGAAAGGCTCGCCATGCCGCTTGATTGGGAACCATTTGTCCAATTCGTTCGCCAACATCAGCGTTTTCTTTTGACTACCCACATCCGCCCCGACGCCGACGGCCTCGGCTCATTGCTAGCCCTCGCAGAAGCGCTGCAATCGCGGGGCAAAACGGTGCGCCCCATCGTCGCCAGTGCTTGGCCGCCGCGCTACGATTTTCTCGACCCAACCAAAACCATCGAGCGTTTCAGCTTGCCGGGCGACACCTGGCGCGATGTCGATGCCGTCATCGTTCTTGACACCGGCACCAAAAATCAGCTCGGCGACTTCGCCACGTTTTTTGCGCAGCTGCCAGTGCCGAAGGTTGTCATCGACCATCACATCTCCCAAGATCTCAGCGCCACTCGCTTCGTCGATGTCACCGCGGAAGCAACGGGACGACTCGTTTTCGAGGCGATTCAGGCGTTGGGCGAAAAGGTGACTCCAGGCATGGCTCACAATATGTTCGCGGCCCTGGCCACTGACACTGGCTGGTTTCGCCACAGTAACACCTCGGCGGCGTCCTTCGCGTTGGCCGAAAAGCTCGTGGCGGCCGGCGCCAGGACGACGGAGCTTTATGACAATCTTTACGAACAAAAC
>DASRAT010000407.1:0-2803 GCA_035638015.1 Gemmataceae bacterium
TGATTGACGCCCGGCGCGGTGTCGCGATGTTCAAGCGGGTGGACGTGCCGGTGCTCGGCGTGGTCGAGAACATGAGCTATTTCGTCTGCCCGCAATGCGGAACACGCTCCGACATTTTCAGCCATGGCGGCGCGCGGCATGAGGCGGAACGTCTTGGCGTACCGTTCCTCGGCGAGGTGCCCCTGCACATGACCATCCGGGAAAAATCGGATGCCGGACTGCCGGTGGTCGCAACAGAGCCGGACGGCGAGCACGCTCGCATTTATCGCGACATCGCGACCAAAGTCCTCGCCCAGTTTAAGGGCGCGGCTGCCGGCCGGGCGCCCCCCAAGATCGTTATTGAGGCTTAAATATTGGGATTTCGTCTCTGGCGAAATGACTAGGCGATTTACGTGATTTCTGCCTTGTGTGCTTTGCGGCTCCGCAGCATTGTACCTGTTCTGTCCGACGTGTTCGCTGATGAGGGGTGAAAGAGAAAACGCCCGGACGCCCAGATGGAGGAACAAATGAAACGACGCCAATTTTTGACTGCGATGGGTGCCGGTGCCGCCGCCACCGCGATTGCCGCACCGGCGATCGCGCAATCGTCCCCGACCTTGAAATGGCGATTGACGGCAAGCTGGCCGAAATCCCTTGATACGTTGTACGGCACTTGCGAGATGCTTTCGAAATATGTGTCGGAAGCAACCGATGGCAAATTCCAGATTCAGTCATTCGCTGCGGGTGAAATCGTGCCCGGCCTGCAGGTTCTTGACGCGGTCCAAAACGGCACGGTCGAATTGGGTCACAGTGCTCAGTACTACTACATTGGCAAGGATCCGACCTGGGCCTTGTTCTGCGCCGTTCCGTTCGGGCTCAATTCCCGTCAACAGAACGCATGGTTTTATCATGGTGACGGCCAGAAACTGATCGACGAGTTTGGTGCTAAATTCAACACCAAGTGTCTGCTCGCCGGTAACACCGGCTGCCAGATGGGCGGCTGGTTCAACAGGGAAATCAAGGAGCCCGGGGACTTCAAAGGACTCAAGATGCGCATTGGCGGCTGGGCCGGCAAGACGCTCGCCAAGCTTGGTCTTGTCGCGCAGCAGATCGCCGGAGGCGATATTTATCCGGCGCTGGAGAAGGGTACAATCGACGCCGCCGAATGGGTCGGGCCCTACGATGACGAGAAGCTCGGCTTCCAAAAAATCGTCAAGTACTACTATTACCCCGGCTGGTGGGAAGGCGGCACTGCCAACCACCTGCTGATCAATCTTGCGAAGTGGAACGAACTTCCGAAATCATACCAATCTATCCTGGAAGCGGCGGCCGCGGCATGCAATGTGAAACAGCAAGCCGACTACGATGCGAAGAACCCGCAAGCCTTGAAGCGGCTCGTTGCCAGCGGCACTCAGCTGCGCCCGTTCTCGCAAGCGACAATGGAGGCCTGTCTTAAGGCATCGAATGAAGTGAATGTCGAAACCTCGGCCACCAATGCTGACTACAAGAAGGTGCTGGACTCGATGGCGGCATTTAGGCGCGACGAGTATCTCTGGTGGCAGGTCGCTGAATACGGGTTCGACACCTTTATGATCCGCAGTGGCGCAAAAGGCTGATAGAAAGCCCAAAGCAGACACCTTGAGGGGCCAGCCCAAAAGCTGGCCCCTTGCATTTTTGGCCGAGAAAATGGGCCGTTCTTTTCCATTTACAACTTTTGTTTAACCCGTACAGACTGGATTTAGCGAGGGTGCTCCGTCATGGTCTAGGCTAGTCCCGATGGCAATTCGTAGCCGGGGAGTGGCGGGAGCTTCCGTCACAAAAAAGAGGGGGAAATGGAATGAAACGTCGTCAATTTATCAAGACTGCCGGTCTTGGCATCGCCGCAAGCGCGGTTGCCGCGCCGGCGATCGCACAATCGATGCCCGAGATCAAATGGCGAATGACCTGCAGCTGGCCAAAATCGCTGGATACGCTGTATGGCGCCGCTGAAATCATGGCGAAAAACGTTGCTGAGGCGACCGACAATAAATTTCAGATCCAGGTTTTTGCCGGCGGCGAAATCGTGCCCGCGCTGCAAGCCTTGGATGCGGCATCGAGCGGAACGGTCGAAATCGGCCACTCGGCTTCTTATTATTATTTCGGCAAAGATCCGACATTCGCGTTCGGCACTTCGGTCGCGTTTGGCCCCAATCAGCGCCAGAACCAGGCATGGATGATCCATGGTGGCGGGATGGATCTTCTGAACAACTTCTACAAGAAGTTCAACGTCACCGCGTTGATGGCTGCCAACACTGGTTGTCAGATGGGTGGATGGTTCCGCAAGGAGATCAACACAGTTGATGACCTCAAGGGTCTGAAATTCCGCATCGGCGGCTTCCCAGGCAGGGTGCTGGCGAAACTTGGCGTGGTCCCGCAACAAATCGCCGGCGGCGATATTTTCCCGGCACTGGAAAAGGGCACCATTGACGCCGCCGAATGGGTCGGTCCGTACGATGATGAAAAGCTCGGTTTCCAGAAGATCGCGCCGCACTACTATTACCCGGGTTGGTGGGAGGGCGGATCGATGATCTTTGCCTTCGTCAATCTTGATAAATGGAATTCGCTGCCGAAAGCCTATCAAGCAGCTCTGAC
Source organism: Gemmataceae bacterium (assembly GCA_035638015.1). Classification (GTDB taxonomy): domain Bacteria; phylum Planctomycetota; class Planctomycetia; order Gemmatales; family Gemmataceae; genus DASRAT01. The sequence goes on from DASRAT010000407.1 coordinate 2,611, forward strand.
GGCCGCCGGGCACTACGCCAACACCTGGTCGATGGCGAAATACGACGCTGCGAATCCGCAGGCACTAAAGCGGCTTGTTGCTGGCGGCGCCCAGCTCAGGCCTTTCTCGCCGGCGATCATGGACGCCTGCTACAAGGCAGCGGCGGAACTGCACAATGAAGTTGCCGCAACCAACGCGGACTTCAAGAAGGTG
>DASRAT010000408.1:0-6700 GCA_035638015.1 Gemmataceae bacterium
GTTCAGTCCCGTGATCCCGGCGGGTCCATCGCGGAGGCGGAGTTGTTGCACGACCTGTTGTGCGAAATCCAAATCGCTCACGGAATTCGGACAAAGGAAACGAGCATCACACCAAGTCACTTGCCGTAGGATTCATGATATGCCTCGCATTCTTTGGATTCCGACTGCCGCGGGTTTTTTATTGGGCGCCCTATTGGCTTCAGCTTTTGGCTTAGCCAGCTACGATGAGCTCGAAAAAGCCGAACTAGGGGGCAATGGAAAAGGCTTCCTTGGTCAGTCGGTTTGGGTTGGATTTGCTCTTTGGGTATTGGCAGGTGGTTTTCTTGGGGGATTGTTCGGGTTTGGTGTCGGGTCAATAATCTACGCTCCGCGCTGGGCAGGGATTGGAGTGATACTTGCCTGCGTCCCGAATGCTCTAATGTTTTTGCCTGTTCTCTTCATCACGGGTGATACAAAAATGTACTTGCAAGCGCTGCTTGCAACAACTCCTCTGCTTGCCGCCTGCGGTGGGGGCCTTGGAGCATTGGTAAAACTGTATCGTGACCAAAATCGGAAAATGAATGCGAACTTACCCAGTTAAGATAAAACAATCCTGAGATACCGGGTTGGTGAGCCCCTCCTGAAAAATCGGGCGGGTGGCCCGCCGCCAGGCGGGAGATGGGGGATGGATTATGCATCGGTGTGGTGTTTGCTTCAGTGCGCCTTCCCCGGTTTTACGGATCGCGCACTCAAGGTGCTTTCGGTAGCCCGCGAGCAGGCAGACGCGTTGCATCAAAAGCTCGTCACCCCCGAACATGTGCTGCAAGCATTGGCGGCTGTCGAGCCTGGAGTTGGGCGCGTCGCCTTGGAGCGCCTCGGCATCGATTTCGAGCGGGAAAGTGCGCAGATTGCAGCCATCGTTCCGGTCGTCCCACCAATGCCGCCAGACGATTTCCACTCCTTCAGTGAAGATGCGGAGCGGCTGATTGCCGAGGCGAAAGCAGCATCCAAAGAATTGGGCCACCGCTATGTGGGTACGGAACACCTCGTCCTTGGTTTGCTTGGGTGCGGCCCCTGCACCGCTGGGGACTTTTTGCGAACGCGTGGGATAACGGTAGAACGGTTCCGTGAGACGGCCATGGGGCTCCTTGCAGATAATGAATGAGTATGTGACGCCCCTAACGCGCAAGGCGATGCACCAGACCGGGGCCGCATCGCCGAGGGGAGACAGAATGTTCATAAGAACCGGCGCGCCGGCAGGTGTGCTGGGATCATCTAGCATTGAGAGGAACGACGATGGCCACGATCCCTGGCGATGAGCTATCCCTGGCTCGCGAGGCGGAGGTCCGTGACTTGACTGCAAACTCCGCGGTCGCCGCCCAATTGGAAATGTTACACGATTTGGTAGTGGGGGTTTGCCCTGACTGCCTGATTAAAAAACGGAATGACGATGCGCTGATCTACGTTCCGCCGGAGCGGCGGGAGGCGTCCCGGAACAAGAATCTGCTCACCCTTTGGGCAGAGGGAACGGGGGTACGAATGCGAATCATGCCCGAACCAGAGGAGATGTATGACGCGAGCAACCGGGAGGCATACTTGAAGCGCCTCCAGCATCTCCGGGGCAAGATGCGGTCGCAAGCTGGGTGTGAGTCAGGTGCGCGGATTGAGCGCGGTGCGTCTCCTTAGCACGGACCGAGGCTGTGGCCACATTTCCGGTTCGCCGGAAGTGCATTTTCGCCGAAAGGTGGAGAAATCGGCAAATTTGAAAGGTTTTGGCGATCGATCGACTAGCTTATGGGAGAACATAAGGAGAGGAATTAGAACGAGACGGGCAGCGGACAGAATACACGTAAATCACCTTCCTTGTTGTTGGCTACGGAAGGGAGTGATTCCCCGAGTTCTGCCTGCTGCCCTTCACTAAATCAATGACTACGTTGCTGGCAACAAAAATTGTCCCTGCTTTTTACACGGTAGTAAAAACATCACCTTCCGCATTCTCAAAATCGTTATGGTCGCCAGCGCTCAGAATCAACCAGTCATGTCCAGCGCCGCCGACAATGCGGTCTATCGTATTATCAAGCAGATCTCCATCATTGTTCGAATCTGTGAGGTCCGTCTCGGCCGCAAATGCGGCAGCCCAGGCGTCGCTAATGATTTTAAGATGGACATAGCTTGCGTCGAATCCCGCAGAAAACGCACCCCCTATCAGAATGTCATGACCATTCTCACCCTTGAGTTGGTCTGCACCACTGCCGCCAATGAGCACGTCATTGCCGGCGCCCCCCTGGAGTTCGTCATTGCCGCCGTCGCCAAAGAGCACATCGTTGCCGCTGCCGCCTTGAATAATGTCATTGCCTGCGCCTCCGTGCAATTCCGCGTTAATCGAAAGGGCATCATCCACAATGATCTTGTCTGAGCCGCCCAGGCCGAAAACCTGGATGCGCGAGACGTCGGTGTAAGGATTGGCCGGGTTATTGGCCGGCTTGAGCTTGAAGTCGTAGTCCAGTTCATTGATCCGGACGGTTATCTTGTCGGGGTCCCCGTCTGCTGGCTTAACCTTGATGACATCATCGCCATCCGTACCGACCACAATAAGCACGCCATCAACGACGCCCAAAGTCGTGACGGTCACTGTGCGGTCCTCATGCAAGCCGCCGCCGTCGGTAGCTCGCACCGTAAACGTGAACTGTCCAAGTTGATTGCCAGCAGGTGTCCAATGGAAGTCTCCCTGGGAGTCGATTGTGGCGCCAGCTGGTGCGCCAATAAGGCTAAGGACGAATGTCCCATTGGGAGCCGTGGCGTCCTGGTCAGAGGCCGTGACGTGGAATGTCAGCTCGGTTTCAGTCCCCGTCTGGTCGCTGAGGGCACTGATCGTGGGGGCGTCGTTCACGTCGGTGACTGTTATTACAAAGGTCTTGTCGAAGTACGCGCCACTGCTGTCCGTGGCACGCACCGTAACGCTGTGGCTTGCTGCCGTTTCAAAGTCGAGTGAACCGGCTATTTGTAACGCGGTGCCCACCACGGCGAACCGTCCGCCAGCGTTGTCCACAAGCGAAAAGGCTAGACTGTCACCCGTATCTGGATCAGTGCCTGATATTGTTCCGATTTCGTTGCCAATTGCACCGTTTTCCGCGACGGTCGTGCCGGCCAAAAAAATGTCTGTCGGAGCGTCGTTGACACCGGTAATGGTGATGGTAACTGGGACAGTGAAACCGGCTTGGCCGTCGCTGACATAATAGGTGAAGCTGTCGTCGAACTGCTGGCCTACAGAGAGACTCTCGAAGGCGCCATTGGGGTCATAGCTAAAAATGCCGTTGCTCGCCACGTTGAGAACAGCACCTGAGGCCAACGCGATCGGGGAATTGACATTGCCGGCGGAGTCGTTAACAGCGAAGACGAACAGTACGTCTCCCGGATCGTCGTCATGGTCGTTGCTGAGCACGTTGCCAATGAATACAGCGTCTTCCGAAGTCGTAAAGGTGTCGGCTTGGGGGACCGGGTCATGGTTATTGCTGGTTATGGTGATCATTCCGTCATTGGGATCGGCTTGGTTGTCAGGAGCGGGAGTCAAAACATAATCGACGACATTAGCATCGCTCACATGCGTGAATGAATCAAAAAAGGGGCCTGCCAGCCTCAGGTTAATAGCAGATGGCCCGGGACTGGCATGGGCGCCAATGTGAAAATCTATGGTGACAATGCTTCCGGTGGCTGCGCCAGTAATGATCTGCGTAGATGCGGAGATACCGATTCGTATCAAGCCGGGATCATTTGCATTAGCGACAACCTCAAAACTATTGGGGCTGCTGGGCGAATAGCCATCTCCCGGCGCAGTGGATCCGTCCGTGGAAAGTGTGCCAAGCTTCACATCGTTCGCGTCCACGGTGAACAGGGCGGCATCGTAAGCAATTACAAAGTCCGCTGCAGCGAAGCCAACGTTTCCATTCGCGGGATCATCAAGTATGTCCACTTGCACCGGGACTGTTACGGTGCTGCCCTGAGCGCCTGTCAAATCCGTGGGTATCGACAACATGGTGGGAACAAGACGATTTTCAAGACATTCCAGCAGTAAGCGGCGATTCCCATTCTTGCGTTTTGATTTGCTCTGACCACGCTGCACCCAACGCGCCGCATGTGCAGACGCCAATTTGACACTACGAAGCCAGCGGGTGAACGCCATGATCTGCTCTCCTTTGTAAATAGGGGTCAAGAAACGATTTGGCTTGGTGGGAGAACGAGAAGCAGCGCATGCAGCCGCTGCTCGTACCGTAATGGAGTTGGGGAGGTTAAAACATCGCGAAGCTTTGTGGCTGACGTACAGCAGATTCTTTGGCAGGAATCTCGCCCAATCCCCCTCACTTTCCAATGTTGGTCAACTTGGTCACCCGAAAAGACGAGAAAGGGTGGGGAAGAGATTTAGCGCATGGCGAACTATTTTTTTTTCGCTTAACTCTGGATTGGGTTTAGGCAAGGAAGTTCCTGGGGCGGCGGCGCAATCTCGTTACCTGCCACGCCAACGATAGACTAATCGGTACCACGAAAAGGGACGAACTCGGCCCTGACGAGTGATTTTCAGCATCCACACGGGGCCAAGTTGTTGTGCTGCCTCTGAGTTCCATGCCGCAACCAATTCATCTCGCTAAGGGAAAGCCTCAAGGCAACGGCGATGGACAGCCCAATCATCCACAAGCCGAACAAGCGGGTGCTTACTGGCAACGAACGTGAAGCAGATGACAGGCTCATCCCAGAAAGGCTTGCCATCGACTGGGCTGGGGAGCGATTTTCGGCCCACTCGTTTGGTGACGGCCGCCGACCACGGTCCTGGTGAGCCGCGGCCGATCCCGTTGCGACGGCTGGCGCCTTTGCCGACTCCCCCGCCGGACGCTTTTCCATGTCCAATCCTATGCGAAGGAGTCTGCGGAATCGCTCCTTTAGCTCTTCTTGGCTATTCGCGGCGTTCATGAAGGATAGAATCATCGACCGTGACTGGCACGCCCCGCAGTGAAGACAAACTGTCGCCATGCGCGAACCCTCCAAAAAATGGGAGAAGCGAGGGCACAAAGCCGCCCGGCGGCGCTTTAGGACGACGTTGCGATGGACGCGGACCAAGCTGTTCAGGATGCGCGCCGCCCACAGCAGCTCGATGGCGTCAAGTACCTTGGGCGGCGCTGCCAAAACTGCCAGGTCCACCGGCATCAAATCGGGTGGCATCAAGTGGGCATCGGCCATCACGTCAGCAATCTGCTCCAGGGCGTCGCCGTCGTCTTCCTTGACGGGGTTCCAGTAGTCGCCGTATTCCCTGGGAAAGTCGGGAATGGGTTTAAATCCTTGCCACAGGATCTTCTGCACTTCGGTGACGATGGTCGCCAGTTGAACATGGGTCAGGGTGCGCGGATCAAGCATGGTGCAACTCCGGGGACCGGGCGAGTGAGCCGCGGCCGTCAAAGGTAGTGGAGGGGAGATCAAGAAACCTGGCTGAGAGCCAGGGCGGCGCTTCGCGCCGGACAAGCATTTTCGCCGAAGGATGACGAATCAGGCAAATTCACGCGGCAAATCGGGACATGGTCGAATTTCAGAAGGACGATGGAAGCTTGCACCTACACAACATCGCCTCCTCCCAAGCAATAACGGGTGATTATGAAGGTGCCCGTGCTGATTGCCAAGATCAACAGCGCGGTCAAGTGAAGGAGGCGATTGCCCTGGCCGACAAGCTCCCTACCCCGCACGCCCGTGCCCACGCTCTGCGCGGTTTTTCGCTTTGAGAGCTTTTTCGAGGTTCGTGAGCTCGGTGTCCACAATTCGCGATCCTCCGCCAGACATGCCGCTACCGTGAGCACGCCAGAAATAGCACACATGAACCAGAACGACCATTGCATAATCATCTCCCATTAACGTGTTTGCCAGTTGCGCGCACCAACAGAATGTACAGACCGATCCTGAATAGACGATGAAGTAAAGATAAGATCCAATTAACATCAGTACCCCTAATAGAATCGCGCCATGCTAAGGTAGCGACTTTAAGTCACGAATTGGGAGCGATTAGTGACTGGAACGACTGAATCGAATCCCGGCTGAGAGCCGGGGCGGCGATTCGCGCCGGTTCAGCATTTTCGCAGAAGTGCGGCGATTCCGCCAATTTCACGCAGTTTGGTGGGCAAATTGGGCCATGGTCGAATTTGATAGGTGGGAATTGGAACCTGGCAACCCGCGCCAGATCAGCATTTTTGCAGCAGAAATGCGCAACCGCCAAGTTGGCGGTGTTGTCGCGGCTCAATTCAGTTTAGAAAGACGTTGGCCAGCCGCCCGTGCAGCTTCCGCCACTTGGGGATTCGGCGAGTCAATGGCTAATATCTGCAATAGCGTGGCGGCGGTGGGATTTTCGCAATGCTCGATGGCTTCGATGGCGCGAAGCTTCCGAATGACTTCGTTGTCTTGCTTTTTCAGGATTTGCTCCAGGCGCTGCTTGGCTTCGAGCGTTGGATTGTTTTTCAGGGCTGTCCAAATGGCGACTTCCGCTCGGTCGCCCAGCTTTTCCAGTTCTTGAACTGCCTCTTGCCGCACGGCATAGCGGTCGCTGTCAAGATCGGTGATGAGCTTGGCGAGTTGCTCGGCGGGGCGGGTGGGAGCAGCATCCGCACTTTGAGAAATGGGAGGCTTTGTTTCGGCGCGAAGGCGAGCTTCCAGATTGCTGTTTCCGCCTTGGAGGCATCGGCGGCCAGGT
>DASRAT010000409.1:0-3249 GCA_035638015.1 Gemmataceae bacterium
GTGGGCGACGCAGTCAATAATGCCAGGGCCAAAAGAAGATTCACTATTCGCATCGGAGCCTCCTTCATGATTCGTATTGTAACCTGGCGTCACACCGGCGGGTAGAGGTGATAGAGCATCCAGTAAACGACGACTCCGGTCACCGAGACGTAGAGCCAGGCCGGCAATGTCCAGCGGGCCAGCGACTTGTGACTGGCCAGGCGATTGCGCAAGCCCAAATAGGTGACGCGCAGCGCCATAGGGGCGACGCCGATTGCCAGCAGCGTGTGGGACAACAGGATCGCCATGTAAACGCTGCGGATTGTCCCTTCGCCGCTGAATGTGGTCGGCCTGCCGTCCAGCACGGCGAAATGGTAATAGAGATAACAACCCAAAAAAATCGCCGACACGGCCAGGGCGGTGAGCATGGCAATTTTGTGAGCCAGAATCCAGCGAGCGCGGATGAAGATGTAGCCCAGGAGCAATAGCACGCCGCAGCTGCCGTTCAGCGCGGCGTTAATGGTCGGCAGGTATTTCGCTTGCACCAGCTGCTTTACGAAACCTTCCAGCTGCTCGACTTCCGCGGGATTTGTGCCGTCGATATAGCCGCGAATGACGCCGCGATGATCGACCACGAGAAAGCGCGGCGTGTGGGTCACTTCGAAACCTGGTTTCGCCTCGGGGTTTTCCTCCAGGCCTTGATACAAACCCTTTTGGACCAGGTCGTAAACATCTGCCTTGCCGCCGTGCAGGAACAGCCAGCGCTTGGGGTCGGCCTGCTTGTCCTGAGCATATTGAGAGATGATCGATTGCGTATCGTGGCCGGGGAAGACGTTGATGCTGACCAGTAGTACGTCGGGATAGCCGGCGAAATGCTCCTGAAGCTTGCTCATGGCATCTTGCGTTACGGGGCAAACGGAAGTGCAGCACGAGAAGAAGACGGAGACGACGCAGACCTTGCCCAGGAGCTGTTCGCGCTGGACGGTGTTGCCGGCCTGGTCGGTAAGTTTGAACTGGGGCAGCGCGCCAAGTTTTTGGTGCAGCGAGTCGTTGTCATCGGCGCGGGCCGCCGCGGAACCGACAAGGATCAAGAACACAGCAAGGGCGCCGGCGCGGTTCATGAGTTTTACTTCTGGGCGCTGGCCGCCGGCTCGTCGGGGTGCCAGGCCACCACGATGTCAGGCATCAGCACGATCATCATCATGACGCACAACACGACGACGGGCACAATCAGAAAATAGAGCTTCATCCATTCATACTTGAGGTGCATGAAGAACATGATCACCAGCGTCGCCTTGCAGACGGCGACGGCCATGATGATGGCCATGCCGGCATGGGCGCTGAAATGATCGGCGTTGACCATGGCGTTGACGACGAACGACACCAGCGTGAAGACGCACAAGGCGCCGAAAACGATGAAATAGGCTTGCAGCGTCGGGCCGTGACTATCGCCGGCGGCTACGTCTTCGGTTGCCATTCTTAATCTCCTCGTATAGCCGTGACGCTTGCGGTTTAGCACTCGCATGCTAAGCCGCAAGCGGCCGGGTTCATACCAGATACAACAATGGAAACAGGAAAATCCACACAATATCGACAAAGTGCCAGTACAGGCCGGTGTATTCCACCAACGCCTCGTGCCGCGGCTGGAAGGTTCCGCGCGCCGCCATGATCAGAATAATGACGAACACTACCAGGCCGCCCAGGACGTGGATGGCGTGAAAGCCCGTCATGGCGAAATAGCACGATGCCCAGAGATTGCCAAAGGAAATAGCATAAGACACGTGCAAGTCGGGGTGCTTTTGCAATAATCCCTTATCAACCTTGTAACCCTTGACTTCGTCGCAGGGCTTCACATGCTCGTTGGGCTTGGCGGGGTCGTCGATGTCCTGCGTTCCCATGACTTCCAGGTTAAGCTGTTTGGGTGTCAGGCTCGGCAGTTTTTGCAGAAGCGCCCAACTGTCGGCCACAGCGGCGATGGAGCCGTTTTTCTCGATCACCGCTTTGCGCTGCTTTTCGATGACCTCAGCGGCCTCGGCTTTTTTGGCAGTCACTTCTTTTTCGGTTTTGACAAACTCGGCGTTGACGGCCTCGGCCAGCTTGGAAGGCGCCGCCTTTTCCATTTCTTTTTTGATCTTGTCCACCGCTTCGGTGCGTTTCTTTTCGGCGGCGGCGGTGAAGTCGGCGACTTCCTTGTTTTTCTTGCCGGCCTCATCCTTGAAGGAGTCCCAGGCTTTTTTCGCGTCCGCCGTGGCGCCGTGATGCTCGGGTTCGTCAACAATGTGCTTGAGCTGCTTTTCGACATGGAAGACATAACGCCGGCCGTTGTCGCCGTCGAGCCGTTCGAAGATGCGGCCCGGCAGAATGTCATGGGAGATTTTGCCGTAGTATTCGTAGGCCTTGATGCCCAGAAAGACACAGCCAAGGGCGAGCGTGATGGCCATGTACTGGGTGGCCCTTTTGACTTGGCCTTTGGCCAGGGCGAAGTGGCACAAAACGACGCTCAAGCTGCTGCAAATCAGGACGAAGGTGTTGACGGCGCCGGCCCATTCCGCCAGGTGCACGTCGTGCGGCCGCGGCCAGGGGTACAAGGTGGAGGGCGTGCCGTTGCGCAGGATGATGTAGGTCCCGATCAGTCCGGTGAAGAACATGATTTCGGTGACCAAAAAGAGCCACAATGCCAGCTTGCCGTGGGGCAGGGGCAGGCCCATGTGGAGTTTCGGCTCGTCGAGGACTGCGTGTGCCATGATCTAAATTGGTCAGCGGCCGCCCGTGAGGAGCGGACTGGTTACGGTTACGAAATCAATGACGTTGCCCAGCTGTCCAAAAGCAAAAGGGCCAAAAGCAGCGGCAAATACAGAAGCGATGCCCGCAGCGCCAACCGGGCCGCCGCGGTCGAAGGCTCGCGGCTAAACTCCAGGGTGCTGGCCAGGAACAAGCCGCCCAGCAGCATCGCGCCGCTCAAATAAATCATGCCCGCGCCAGCGAGCACCACAGGGGCGACGCTGGCCAACACCACGGCGGCGCAAAAGCCAACCATTTTGCGGCTAGTTTCGCTGCCAGTCGGATCGGCGACGGGCACCATGCGTAAACCAGCCCGACCATAGTCGTCTCGGTAGATCCAGGCGATGGCCAAAAAATGCGGCAATTGCCATAGCAGCAGGATGACAAAGATCGCCACCGCTTCCGGGCCGAACGTGCCGCGAATGGCAGTCCATCCAATTACTGGCGGCAAAGCGCCAGGGATGGCGCCAATCAGTGTGTTAAGCGTGG